>NZ_JBSQIC010000017.1:0-56070 GCF_055108615.1 Tangfeifania sp.
GGTTCCGGTTTCAAACAGAGCTACTGCCCAAAGGGGGACGAGGAGCTGCGAATTTGCTGAGTTTGGTTTTTTTGGCCCCGTCCCTGTCCCCCTTTGACGTAGAATGTTGAATTGGAATTGGTTGTTTCCCAGTCAAAGGGGGATTCAGGGGGATTTCGAATTCAATTGTGTATTATTGATTTTACGTTTTGGAAAAATTTTGAATTGCTATTTGCTATCTGAATAAAAATTGTGGTAACTGCCTGAATCCCCCTTTTGTTCCACCTTTGGTTCAGAGTTTTTTTTTCGAACAGTGCCACCGCCAAAGGGGGACGGAGGAGGTGCGAATTTTTGCTGTTGTTCATGTTAGTAACGGCCCCGTCTCTTTTTCTGCGATTATATCCAGCAATTCGACATCAGAAGGAAAATTTCATCGGGGTGCATGCCCGTGTCCTTGCCTCCTCTCCGCCTTTTGTCCTCTGCTCAAAACACAATTCCGGTAGGGTAAGTCAGTTCCTGTGGATAGTATATTATGGAACGCAAATTTTTATTTAAAAATTTAAGTGAATGGAAAGGATGGGATCTCCTTTTTCGATAAAAAAGACTTAACGGTATTAAAATTTTTTTTGAAGTTGTGCGTTCCTGAAACATACAAACAGAAAAAAATTTGCCATGAAGAAAAGTAAAGCATTATCAGTTATTTTGGCCCTGTTGACCATGGGATTTGTTGCCTGCCAGAAGGAAGACATGAACGAGCCTGGCCCTGCTTTCATGGGCGTAAAAATGGTGGCACTAAACACAAGTTATTCGTTGCCGGTTGAAAAAAGCAGCACCAAATCGGCTGTTGCATCCCCTGGCATCGCATGGGATGAAGTGCGTATGGTGGTTTCGGAAGTGGAACTGGAAGCCGAGCTAAAAAGCCTGTTAACACACGAAGATTCCATTGAAATTGAATACAAATGGAAAGGCCCGCAGGTAGTCAATCTGCTGGACTCAACCCAAACTTTCGGTAATTTTATACTGCAGCCCGGTTTTTACGACGAAATTGAGCTGAAAGTGGGAGGGGAACGGGAAGATGCCCGCCCCGAACCTGTATTTTACATGAGCGGAAATTACACCAATGCCGCCGCCGGTGAAACCATTCCGGTGGTGGTGGAAGTGTACAGCGACCTGGAGTTTAAAACCGAAAAGGAAAGCGTGGAGGTTACGGAAGACAACCTGGACATTACCAGCACCATTCAGCTTTACCTTGATGAACTGATGGCCGGAATTTCGCCCGAACAACTGGACAATGCAGCGCTTTCCGAGGGTGTTATTGTCATCTCAGAAGACAGCAACAGCCAGTTGTTTCAGTCGGTTTTGGGAAAACTGGCCGAAGAGCGCGACTGCCGTTACTGGCACAAAAACAAGTACGATGATGACGATGATGATTACTACGATGACGATGATGACGATGATTAAATTCCGGCCTGACAGATAGCTTTGAGCAGGCTGTGAAAAGAATGGCATTCCTGATTTTGAAAGGAGGGATGCCATTTTTTTATGGTTTTCCTTTCCGGTTTTTCCTAATGGATGTACACGACAAAAAAACAAGAAGCTTTAACATGAGCCGCATCAAGGGCAAAAACACTAAACCCGAAATGCTGGTGCGGAAATTTTTGTTTGCCCACGGGTTATGCAATTAATTGCCATTGAGCAGGTGGGCTTTGAGCCACCAGCTCAATCTTTGCACCTTCGCCTGCTGACTTAAAGTTCAGCGGGTGAATAGCAACCCACGATAAAAAAACGAAAAGCTACAACAATCAATTTTTTATGTTACATTTAGGATTCAATTTCAAAATCAACCTATGAACCGAGCTTACTATTCTAATCCATCGAGAGTTTTATTAAAAAATTAGTACCAGAGATTCAAGGGTTACTTTCTGATAATAATGAATTTTCACTGGAACAAACACAAAAGGATTCATGGAAGTATCAAATAATCGATATAAAAAGTTGGGAAGAAGGTCGTTATCATCCAACACCCACAATAGTTGAAGCTGCAATGGCATTATACAATAACCATTCTGTAACAGATATTTCAAGAAGTGATGCCAGCTCAATAAATTTGAGTCAAACTTCCGAAGAAATTGCTTCCATCATAAAAAATTCAAGAGACAAAGCCGAAAAAGCAATTTGTTTTGTAACTGGGGTCCGGGAGCAGGAAAAACTTTGGTTGGTTTGAATATCGCAACTAATCATTTTGATAAAGATAGTGAACTCAATAGTGTATTCCTTTCAGGCAATGGGCCATTGGTGAAAATTTTACAAGAGGCATTAGCACGTGATAAAGTAAAAAGAGCAAAAGAAAATGGCGAAAAATTAACAAAACGAGAAGCACGCAGTGAGGTTCAATCTTTTATTCAGAATGTCCATCATTTCAGAGATGACAGTCTTAGAGATGATAGACTACCAATAGAGCATGTTGCACTTTTTGATGAAGCGCAGCGTGCTTGGACACTCGAGCAAACTGCGAATTTTATGCGTCAAAAGAAAGGAAAACCTGATTTTAATTTTTCGGAACCTGAATTTTTGATTTCTTGCCTCGAACGGCATAAGGATTGGGCGGTGGTCGTTTGTCTTGTCGGGGGAGGTCAAGAAATTAATACAGGAGAAGCAGGAATTACCGAATGGATAAATGCTTTGGAACGTTCCTTCCCAGAATGGAAAGTTTACATTTCAGATCGATTAAAAGATAGTGAATATAATGCGGAAAAAGTGTTGAAGGAAATCCGTCAGAGAAAAGATGTGGTTTATTCCAGGAATTTGCATCTGGCGGTTTCAATGCGTTCTTTTCGGGCTGAAAATGTCTCTTTATTTGTAAAACAAATTTTAGATATTGAAATCTCTTCGGCGCAAATTACGCTTAATCAATTAAAAACAAAATATCCTATAGTAATTACCAGAGATTTTCGAAAAGCAAAACAATGGTTAAAGTCGAAAGCGCGAGGCACTGAAAGATATGGAATTGTTGTTTCATCTCAGGCTCAACGATTAAAGCCTTATTGTATTGATGTTAAATCGCCGGTTGATCCTATTCATTGGTTTCTGGATGGGAAAGATGATGTTCGCTCATCCTATTATATGGAAGATGTTGCAACAGAATTTCATATTCAAGGTTTAGAATTGGATTGGGCTTGTGTCGCTTGGGATGGAGATTTTAGATACAGTTCCGATGGTTGGATTTACAAATCATTCAAAGGCAAAAAATGGCAAAACATCAATAAACCTGATAGAAAACTTTACTTAAAAAATGCCTATCGTGTTTTGTTGACAAGGGCAAGACAAGGAATGGTTATAGTTATTCCAAAGGGTGATGAGGAAGATCCGAAACGATTACCTGAGTTTTACAATGACACTTTTGAATATTTGAAGCAAGTAGGATTCGAGGAAATTTAGCAATCAAGTGAATTGTTACTCATAATCCGTTGTTACACTTCTATTTTTCAACTTCCTTTGTACGAAAAAATGGCAAACAACATTCGTTTCCATTATTTGCATCGCGATTCCGGAAATTATAAAACCTTTGGATTTAAAGATTTTTCAAACCCCAATAATTTATTGTTGGAAGAGGTTAAAGCTAAAATTACCGAAAAGTTGATTAGCAGTGAGTTCTTTTATCCGGTGGAATCCGGAATAGAAAAATTTGAATTTCATAAATATTGCGACGACTATCCATGATATGAATTTGAATTTATTGAAAATGTATCAGGCACAAAACCTGAAAAATCGATTGAAGAATTTATTGGAGGGATAAGTAAAGATTTAAGTTTCAAATAATTTCTCTCCCAAAACCTTCCTTTTTCGTTTGCATCATGAATCTTTTTGATTTTCAACCGGGTGACACGCCACAGTGGTTCAATATGCGGGTGGTTCGGGTCAAAAGAGGTGTAAATCTGAGCGTTTCTTATTCCTCTACAAATACTTCACGCCGTCGTAAAAAAAGAGGATGGAAAACAGGAGCAGGGCAATTCCCAGCACCCGCATGACGATGAGGTAGGATTTTTGGTTCATCAGGAATTTGGAGCGGGCAGCCAAAACCGCCACCGCAATTTTCGACCCCAGCAGCAGCCCGTAAAACGAAAACAGAAAAAGCACCGCGTTGGTTAAACTGATTTGAAAAGCCTCGAAAAGCAGCGGCGTTCCAACGGTTGTCCAGAAAATATAGGGGCTGGGATTTAAAAAGTTGGCAATAATCCCTTTTTTTAGCGATTGCGTTTTTGCTTGCTGCAGGTCGAAATCCGGTTTTTTAACCCGGAGTGACTCCATGCCGAGGTAAGCAATAAATGCACCGCCGGCAAAAGAAATCAGCGCCAAAAAACCATCCAACTCCGACAACTGGTGAAAGATGAATACCGTCAGCAGGATGATGGGCAAATCGGTAATAAGCCAAGAAACTGCCACTTTAATTCCTTCGGTTTGGTTGTGCTTTATGGATTGTGTCAGCACGAGGGTCAGCAGCGGCCCGGGCGTTAATCCGGCCGACAGCCCCAGTAAAATTCCCGCTGAAGTAAAATGCAGCGTATTCTCTGCCATGATAGATTCCCTTTTTGGGCAAATAAAAAATAGACAAAAGTTGATAAAGAGCCACCTCGTCTTCCGCCAGCCGGCGGAAGCCACTCCTCCTTGGCCTTTACTGAGGCTGGCCTGGAGGAGAAATTCGTGCTAACAAACATTTATAGGAATTCAAAATAAAATAGCAGCACGAAAAATCCCCTCCTTGTCAAAGAGGGGTCATCCGGCCAAGGTTACCTGGTAGGCCGGATGGGGGTGGTGGTTTTTGGGATAAGATTTGAAAGCTAACGGCAACTTTATTCTTCTTCACCGTTATCTTCAAACGGTTCCACTGTACATTCATATTTCAGGTTTGTAAATTCGTCCTGTGTAAGCCATTTTTCTGAAATTGTCATTGAATAAGTATTGTTGCCCTTTTTTTGCAGGTTCCACACAATCCCTTCGGCCTCGGGAAAAGGTGCCTTGCCCTCCAGCTGGTCGCTAAATAACCGGTTGAGCAAATTATTTTCCGAAAGGCCCTGGCTCACAGCTTTCAACGCGGTTTCTTTTGTAATCTCCACCGGGGCATTGTGTTCGTCCGTTATTTCGAACTGAACGATGTTTACCTGCAACTGGGGGAACTTTCCGTTATAAGCTTCGTAAAGCAACTGGTTGATGTTGAACAAGTCCTGGTGAAGCTGGATGTCAGTATAAGTTTCAGCGACTTTTACCCGCAGCATTTCGTGCGAGAGGTTATCAATCTGTCCTTCGTTTAAAACATCCGAAAGTTTGTAGTCGAGCAGAATAGCAGCCGCCTCATTGGGTTCATAGTCGGAGATGGCCATAAAAAGGTATTCCTTCAATTCAGTAGTTTTTATTTGTTCCGCATCGGGGAATTCAAATCTTACAAGTAATTCCTTAAAGTCGTCGTTACTCCATGCTCCTTCCAGCTTATCGGTCGATTTTACATCGGTTATTTTTACTAAATACTTCATGCAATAATTATTGTTGGTTTCTACTTATCCAACTCCCGGGAAAGGAATTGGTTCATTTTTTATTGGGCCAGCATAACAATGTGATTTTTATATCTTCGGGGCACTGTGTTATTGTTATTAACGCGCTGACATCACCTCTCCCTGACATCGCAGGCGATGTCTGTCCCTCTCCGCTGGAGAGGGAAAGTCGCAGTTTACTGCGACAGGGTGAAGTAAATTAACCGGTCACAAAATTTAACCAGGAGCTGTTTTCTTCATATTCTTCCACCACTTTTGGTTGCGATTTTACAAACAGTCCGGCCATTAATATTGAAATTTCCTGTTTCAGAACACTGATGCTGTTTTCCGCAATATCCTTTCTGAAACCCTGATCAGTTATATCCGCCACCTGGTTTAAAGCGATAATTCTGCCGGTTATTTTTCCCAGCTCAACCATTTTTCGCTGAGGCAACTCAAAATTGAGCTTAAAATCTGCCAGGTCTTTGATATACGCTGAAGCACGGTTGGTAAGATCAAAATCTTTTAAGAACTGAAAAAGGTTGCTTTCCTTACTCCGTTTCATGAGTTTTACCAGGCTTTCGGAAATCTGGGCGTAAAGGATATCATTGGAACCTTCGAATATCTGAAAGGGCCGGCTGTCGACAGTACCGCGTCCGACAATATGATTTAACTGATAGGCCTTTGCACCTAACAACTGGAGCACTGACTGGGCTGCATCGTGCATCAGGTCGGTAATCACACTTTTAACCGAATTTGCTTCAAGTCCGTGTGAAGTGAGGTTGTTTTCAATTCCGGCCTTTTTGCTGCTGTTGGCACACATGGCTGAACTTATGGTAAACGCTGCCTGAAGTTTCGATAAACGATGTTGTACCTGATCATAATCAAGCAGGCTTTTACCACCCACAAACCGCTCTTTACAATGCGAAATGGCTTCATCGAGCATGCGTTTAATGAACCCCATACCGAGGCCCGGAAAAGTCATGCGGCTCCGGTGCAGCAAGTCCAGCATCATTTTTATTCCGGTTGTTTGCGGTTGCAGGCGCTGGGTTGCCGGTACCTTGACGTCGATACGGTTTCTGCCGTAAGGGATCATATAAAGTCCCAGGTTATTAAAATATTCTTCAACAACGATTTCCTGCTCTGGTTGATGCGCATCGCAGATAAAAAAATCAATATCGCGCTGCAAATCGCCTTTGCTGTTCTTTTTTTTGGCTGTCAGAAGCCAGAAATCGGCCATACCCGAGAGCCCTGCCCAGTGCTTTTTCCCTTTTATGTGGTAATGTTCTTCAGCTTCTGTATAGTGGGTTTGCATATTCAGGGCATCACTTCCAAAGCCGGGTTCTGTTATCATCAGCCCTCCCATGCTTTTTTCTTCCAGAAACCGTTTAAATATTCTTTCCTTTACTTCATCCGGCGCGTATTTGGCAACAGGCTGTAAAAAAAGAGCTGTATTGATGCCAAAAGTAAGAGATAATGGCAACGACTCGTATGAAGCCATTGAAAGTAACGCGATATTTTCGTGCATTAAACCTCCCCGGCCTCCAAATTCGCGCGGGATGCCTACCGAAAGGGGATTTCCCGACATGATTTTCCGTAAGGATGAGGCAGGTATATTACGTTGAAGGCTCAGCCGGTCATGCGTTTCCGGGTCATTAAAAACTTTTTGTACCTTCGATTTTACAGTTTCCAGGAAAATTGAAAAGGGTGTTACTTCTTTTTGAACATCAACAACCATATCATTCTTAAAACTATTCATTAACTGTTTATTTATTAAAGCAATATCAAAATTCAGGATTCTGTTAAAACTAAAACAAACCCACCAGGAGATTGTTTTTTGAGGTTTTTTAAGCAAAACACCTCAAGAAGATTTGAAAAAATGATCTGAAAACCTTCATTTAACGTTGTCAGCGTTACTCTGGCAGATTGAATTAAAAAATGATAATTGCCAGATGTTTGAATTTTAAGTTTGTCTAAATTCGGCAATGCCAAATAGAAACTAAAAACAATATATATGAAACAGGTATTTTCCTTTTTGTTGCTCTGGGTGTTTTTGATGATAATTAGCTCTTGCTCAACTGTCTATATTGCAGGAAAAAAATTTGATGAAACAAAAGTAAGTACTTTGGTGCCTGGAAAAACCAACGAATTACAGGTACTTGAAATGTTTGGTGAGCCTTTTCAAAAAGGGCTGATTAATCAGTTTGAAGTATTTATTTATGAATACGAAGAAAATGAGTTTCCTGCCGATTCCGGACTTGAGGTGTATGTAAATAAAAGACATAAATCTTTAATGATTGTTTTTGATGAGAAGAATGTGATCAGGTATTTTACTCATAATGTACCGTTATCAACTGGCACGTTGGATATGATGATACTAAAAGAAGAAAGCATCAGGCAACAGCAGGATGACGATAATATTTGAAAAGACCTGGCAGATAGGATCGCGGAAAGCGATGCCAACTTAATCATCCGATTTTTTGCTTCCCCCTTCCGACTTCCGGCTCCGGTCTTCTGTCTTCGGGCTTCCTTCTTCCGACTCCGAACTCCGGTCTTCGGCCTTCTTCCTGAAATAGCGTTCCGATTTGCCCCACAATTTACCGGCTCCCCTGAAAAGCTTTTTGGTGGCTTTTTCAACTGACTTGTCGGCTTTCCGGTAGGTGTCACTTTCGTGTATCTTTTCCGAGGTGTCGTCGATGAACTCCTCTGCTTTGTCAATCCACTGGTCGGTTTTTTCCTGAAAAGTTTCCTTTTTCTTATCCGGTTCCTTGTCTTTGCTTTGATTCATGCGTAATTTTTTCTAATATTATTTGCTTCATTCAAAGATAGTAAATAGCCGGGACGAAGCAAAAAAACTACCTGTTTGACGGCTGGTACAGGTAAAAACCCCATGAACCTTGCGGAAATGAATTTGTAAAAATGGTGAATACAATATTTTTTCATTTTATGGGTTTGCTTTTTTGAGGACGTGATAAAATAGTGATGCAATCACCGGTTTGGCGTTTTGCATTCGGCTGACCGGAACTAATATCATTTTTATTCGTAACTTGTTTAACAGAATTTCAAACAGATGAGAGCCAAACGTTATTTCAATTTTTATAAACCTGAATATTTTAAAAGGATGAAACGAATTAATATTCTGCCGGTTTTACTGATATCCCTGTCGGTTTCGGCATTTGCCCAGAAAGACATTAATGCCTGGAAGAGCGAACCAAACATGGAACAGCAATTTGAGGTGTTTAAAGAGAATGTCAATTTTTGGGACGGGAAATACTTTATGACCCCGCCCCAGATAGATGCCTTTTTTAACGCTGTGAATGATACGGTTGCCGAGCTTGAAAATGAAATAGCTACCCAGGCGGACCGGATAAATTCGCTGGAAGAGGAACTGGCTCAAACCAACCGGAACCTGGAAGATACCCGGAGTGAGCTGGAAACCAGTATTGAAAACCGAAACTCACTTAGCGTTTTGGGCCTGAATGTAGGGAAAGGTGCCTACACGCTTACCATGACCGTAATTATTCTGGCGTTGCTGGCATTGCTGGGTTTTTTATTTATGCTTTACAAACGCAGCCACAGCGTCACCGCCAGGACTAAAAAGGATTACGAAGATTTGAAAGAAGAGTTTGAAACGCATAAAAAGAATGCACTCGACCGCTACACTAAAATAAATACCGAACTGCACCACACCCGGATGAAACTGAAGAACAAGTAGGAATTTTTTTTCTTCCCGGGCAACCCATCTGAACACTATTGCATCTTAATCGGTAAAAAAGAAACCCGCGCCACAAATAAATGCAGTACGGGTGAACCATAATTCAAATAATAATTCAAGACTATTCCGGAGGCTAACTATTTCAGAGCTTTCAGAACGTCTTCGTAATCGGGTTCGTCAACAATTTCAGGAACCTGCTGGGTGTAAGCCACTTTCCGGTTTTCGTCGAGTACAATTACAACTCTCGAGTGCAGCCCTTTCATGGGGCCATCGGCAATTTCGAGGCCGTAATCTTTTCCAAACTGTCCGGTTTCAAAATCCGACAGAGTAACCACATTGTCGATGCCTTCGGCACCGCAAAAACGGGCCTGTGCAAAAGGCAAATCGCGCGAAATGCAGAGAACATCGGTGTTGTCGAGCCCGGCAGCTTCTTCATTAAAACGGCGAACAGATGCCGCGCAGGTACCGGTGTCGAGACTCGGGAAAATGTTCAGAACCAGTTTTTTTGCTTTGAAATCGTTTAAACTAACCCGCGACAAATCGTTTTTTGCCAGCGTAAAATCTGTTGCTTTTTCACCTTTTTGTGGCAGTTCGCCAACGGTATGAATGGTATTTCCTTTTAAAGTTATTTGTGCCATAATATTTGTTTTTTGATTTCTGTTAACAGAACACATTCGGGGAAAGAAAGTTTATTGTTTGGCAAATTTCTTAATCAGCAAAAAGCTTTTAATTTTAAGGCCTGGTTCAATTCAAAAATTTTAATTATGCGTAAGTTCCCGGTAATTATTTTGCTTATGGTTTTATTTGCTTGTTCAGAAAAAGAAAATATTGTTGAAGAGCAGGGGTATGTTTCCAAAACACCCGATCTGTCGGCTGGTGTAATGACACCCGAAATCCTCTGGTCGTTTGGCCGGGTGGGAGGGGCCCAGGTTTCGCCCGACGGAGAAAATGTTTTATATTCAGTAACGTACTACGATATTGAAGAGAACAAACCGTACAACGATATATACAGCGTACCTGTTGCGGGCGGCGAACCGGAAAACCTCACCCGGTCATCGGGCAACGAATCGGGGGCCATTTGGCGGCCTGACGGAGAAAAAATTGGCTTTCTTTCAGCAGCTTCGGGCAGTAAACAACTTTGGGAGACGGATACTGACGGCTCCGGCCTTCGGCAGGTTACTGATATTGAAGGTGGCATTTCAGGTTTCAACTACTCGCCCGACGGTTCAAAAATATTCTATATAAAAAGTGTGAAGCTGGATGAAAATGTCAACGACATGTATCCCGACCTTCCAAAGGCCAATGCCCGCATTGAAACCGACCTGATGTACCGCCACTGGGACAAGTGGCACGATTATACCTACAACCACATTTTTGTGGCTGATTATTCTCATGGAAAAGTGGGCGAGGGAACTGACATTATGGAAGGCGAACGTTACGACTCGCCTATGAAACCTTTCGGCGGCACCGGCCAGATTGCCTGGAGTCCTGACGGGAAAACACTGGCCTATACCTGCAAGAAGAAAACCGGCAAAGAATATTCGCTTTCTACCAATTCCGATATTTATTTTTATGATGTGGAAACCGGTGAAACCACCAATTTTACCGAGGGAATGATGGGCTACGACAAAAATCCGGCTTTTTCGCCCGATGGAAAATACATGGCCTGGGAAAGCATGGAACGCGACGGCTACGAATCAGACAAAAACCGGCTGTTTGTAGCAGATCTCGAAACAGGGGAGAAGACAGATTTTTCAGAAGGGTTTGATCAAAACGCCAGCGGATTGAGCTGGAGCAACGATGGGCAATCTGTCTTTTTCATCAGTAATATTCATGCAACCGATGAGATTCACCGGCTGGATTTGGCTGACGGTTCCATTACCCGCGTCACCGATGGAATTCACAATTACCAGTCGGTTGAACAGGCAGGCAACCAGCTTGTAGCTCAAAAAGTATCGATGTCGCAGCCGGCAGAGCTTTACCGCGTAAACCCGCAAACCGGAACCGACGAAGCCATTACTGCTGTAAACAAAAACATTCTTAGCCAGTTGACCATGGGCAAAGTTGAAGAACGCTGGATGGAAACTACCGACGGCAAACAGATGCATTCGTGGGTAATTTATCCGCCTGATTTCGATCCGAACAAAAAATACCCGGCGCTGCTCTATTGCCAGGGCGGACCGCAGGGCACCGTGAGCCAGTTTTGGTCGTACCGCTGGAATTTCCAGATGATGGCAGCCAACGGGTACATTGTTGTGGCACCCAATCGCCGCGGGTTGCCCGGTTTCGGCCAGGAATGGAACGAGCAGATTTCGAAAGATTATGGCGGGCAGAATATCAAAGACCTGCTAACGGCTATCGATGAAGTGGCCAAAGAACCGTTTGTAGATAATGAACGGCTTGGAGCAGTTGGGGCCAGTTACGGAGGATTTTCTGTTTATTATCTGGCCGGTCATCACGACGGACGTTTCAATGCTTTTATCTCGCACGACGGCATGTTCAACTTCGAGCAGATGTATTCCACCACGGAGGAGATGTGGTTTGTTAACTGGGATATTGGCGGTCCCTTCTGGGAGAAGGAAAATAAGGCTGCCCAGCGTTCGTACACTTTTTCGCCACATAAATATGTACAAAACTGGGATACACCAATCCTGGTCATTCATGGCGAAAAAGATTTTCGTGTGCCGCCGGGGCAGGGACTGGCAGCTTTCAATTCGGCAGTGTTGCGCGATGTGCCGGCAAAATTGCTCTATTTCCCGGAAGAAAACCACTGGGTGCTGCAACCGCAAAACGGGATTTTATGGCAACGCGAATTTTTTGGCTGGCTCGATAAGTGGCTGAAGTAAAATACGTTTGCTTCAACGTCTTTAATTTATTGGCGCTTCCCCCGTTTTTGAAAGGATTTCGTTTAGGAGTTTTCTTGAGAAGTATCTTTCGTTTTTCTGCCATACTTTAAAAATTGATCGAAGATCTTGAATGAGTCCTTTTTGTTTGGCCTGGATTAATAAACCAACAGAACCGATGCAATTTACACCCAATGATTCGGCCATGAGTCGTGCTTTTTGGTCGTCGATTAGAAGATAATTTGCGTTCAGTTCCTGATACAAAATTACGGATTCAGATTCGCCATAATCCATAAGCAGAGAAAGCTGATTTTTCGATTTTATTTGTAAAATATGCTTTTTGAGCATTGTTTTGTACTTCTCTGGGAAGGCCGGATTTTCGTATTTTTCAAGCTCCTCCCAAACAGCCCGGGGAATGTAAAATTCGTCGAATAGATTTTCTATAATTTCTATTCTATCAACTATTCCAAGCGAAATTAAAACCCCTGTATCAGCAATCACAATCTTCATAATTACAATTCCTGCATTTTTTCTACATCATCAAAAATCTGATCAACTTTTAATTCAGAGATTGAAACTTTATTTTTTGCCAATAATTTTTCAAATTCAAAACGAGATAATCCTGAAAGTTGAGTTGCTTTTCCAATTGTCAGTTTCCCCTCTTTAAATAACATCATAGCTATTGAAGCTTGAAAATGGGATTTAATTTCCTGTTCTGATTCATTCAGTACAATCATTAAATCAGAAGGAATTTCGATTGGTATGGTAATATGTTTCATATCTCTTTTTTTTCAAAGATAGTGAATTGATTACAATTTTTTCCTGTGGGTTTTATTCTTGTATAATTAGAATTCCTGAATGTGGAAAAATTGTCCTTTCTCTCCATTTCACTATTTTTGAGAAAAATTTAGAAAATAAACTTTATGCAAAAAATACATATCGGATTTTTAGGTGCCGGCGGAATTGCAAGGGCTCATGCCTACGCCGGCCAATCTTTAAAGTTTTATTACAACGATGCTCCGGACCTGGTTTTTGAATCGGTGGCATCGGCCAGGGCTGAAAGCCGCGAAGGTTTCGCGGAAAACTTTGGGTTTAACAAAGCACAGTCGGTAGAAGAGTTTTCGAAAAATGAAAACATTGAAGCCGTTTTTATCATGGGGCCGAACAGTGTCCATTTCGAGCACCTGAAACTGGCACTTGAAATGCCAAACGTAAAATTAATTTACCTTGAAAAACCGGTGTGTGCATCTCTTCAGGAAGAGAAGGAAATGAAAGTCCTGCTCGGGAAAACCGGCAATTCCGTAAAAATCCAGGTAGGATTTCAATACCTGCAAACTTCGGCAGTGCGCGAAGCGTTGCAGTTTTGGCAAACCGGCGAACTGGGCAAACCCATTCATTTCGACCTGAAATATTATCATGGAGATTATTTACAGCCATCGTACCGCGAGAAACGCAAAACACGGCTGACACCCGCACCCGATGGCGGCGCTATGGCCGATTTGGGGTCGCATGGCATCAGTTTGCTTATGGCTTTTATGGGCGAAAATATGCAAATAACCAGTGCTTTGCAGGGAGGTGAATTTAAAGATGTGCCCGCAGGTTCCGATCTTTTTAGTTCGCTGTCGATGGTTGAACCGCAGTCGGGAGCAGTGGGAAACATGTCGGCCAGCCGCATCAGCTCGGGTACCGGCGATTTGGTGCATCTCGAAATTTATGCTGAAAAGGGTGCGCTGCGTTACTCTTCGTATAACTCGGAATATTTTGAATACTACCTGGAAGGCAGTAATCAGTGGGTGAAAAAAATGGTGGGCAGTAATTACAAGCCGGTTGCCAGTTTCCCGTCGGGGCACGTGCCTCCCGGTTGGCTGCGCAGCATGGTTCATGCACACTACCTGTTTTTTACCGGTAATGACGAAAAAGCATTCACCCCCGATTTAAAACACGGACTGGCAGTGCAGCGCATTGTTCGCGAAACAGCTGATCATTTGTCCACTTTCAGGAAAAATTATAAAAATGGGTGACCGACAAAGCGGAATTCTTTTACATATCACCTCGCTTCCCGGCCCGGAAGGGATCGGTACACTTGGAAACGAGGCTTGTCGTTTTATTGATTTTCTGGCAGAATCAAATCAAAAACTTTGGCAAATATTGCCGCTGGGACCGGTTGGGGTCGGAAATTCACCCTACCAGTGCTTTTCAGCTTTTTCCGGAAACCCACTGCTAATTGATTTGGCCTCGTTGATTAAAGATTCCCTTTTGACACAGGAGGATTTAGCAAACCGTCCAACATTTTTGAGCGCACGGGTTGATTACGATCGCGTTGAAAAGTGGAAGAAACCATTGTTGAAAAAAGCATTTGAACGCTATCAAAACAAACGGCCCGAAAAACTGGAAATTGAATTTGTCCGTTTCTTAGATGAACACAACTGGTGGCTGCACGATTACGCGTTGTTTATGGCTATTAAGGAACATTTTAACAACAAAGCCTGGGGTGAATGGGACGATGAACTGAAATTCAGAAAAAAAAGTGCACTGAAAAATTATGAGTCATTGCTTTCGGATGAGATTGGTTATATAAAGTTTATTCAGTTTCTCTTTTTCAGGCAATGGTTTCAGCTAAAAATTTATGCGAACCAGAAAGGGATAAGCATCATTGGTGATTTGCCGCTTTATGTATCGGGCGACAGTGCAGATGTGTGGTCGAATACTGATATTTTTCTGCTCGATAAAAACCTGAACCCACAAAAAGTGGGCGGCGTGCCCCCCGATTATTTCAGTGAAACCGGCCAACTGTGGGGAAATCCGGTATTCGACTGGGAAAAGCTCGAAAAACGTGATTTTGACTGGTGGCTGGCACGCCTGCATTTTAACCTGAATTTGTTCGACCGGGTGCGTATCGACCATTTCCGGGGGCTGGAAGCCTACTGGTCGGTGCCGGCAGAAGACGAAACGGCAATGAACGGTGAATGGGTGCCTGCCGGAGGTTTTAAACTGCTGAAAAAGTTCCGGGACCAAATTGGCGAGTTGCCATTAATTGCCGAAGACCTCGGTTTTATTACTCCCGAAGTGCATAAATTGCGTGAAGATTTTGGTTTGCCCGGAATGAAAGTGCTGCAGTTTGCTTTTGGCTCCGACGAAACAAACATCAACCTGCCCCATAATTATTCGACCAATTTTGTGGTTTACACCGGCACGCACGACAACGACACTACATTGGGCTGGCTGGGGCAACTGGAAGGGGAAGAAAAAGAGATGGCACGTGAGTATATAGGAAAATCGCGCAAAAAAGCGCTGCACAAATGTGTTGAAATGGCCTGGGCATCGTGTGCAAAAATGGCTGTTGTTCCCCTTCAGGATGTGCTGGAGCTGGGAACCAAAGCCCGGCTTAATACCCCGGGAACATCAAGTGGAAACTGGAAATGGCGTTTCAGGTGGTGGCAATTGAAAAACAGGCACCGCAAATTTTTGAAAGAGCTGACTAAAAAGTATAACCGGTAAATCTTGGTTGGCGCGAATTCCGATTTACGCATAGGAACCTTATCCAAAAATGAATAGTTGCACTGTTAACAACATTTCATCACTGCATCTATAAACTCATTGGGTTTTTCGGCGTGGAGCCAGTGGCCGGCACCGGGAATGTCTTTAATACTGGCTTCGGGGTAAATTTTTCTGATCAATTCAAAATCCTCGTCCATAATGTAATTAGACTCCAACCCACGGATAAAAACTACCGGATAGGTTGTAATCGGGATGCGGTCTTCAAACCATTTAAGATTAACGCCACCAACAATTTCATCGAGGTATTCGTACAAAACATCTACATTTAAACGCCAGCGGTATTTTTTTGTCTTTTTGTCTTTCGTTACATTTTTCAAAAGAAACTGCCTGATGCGCGAACTGTCAATTCGCTCTGAGAGGAGTTCATCCACCTCTTTGCGTTTTTTAATTTTGCTGAAATCCAGCTCCTGCATGGCCAGTAAAATATTGCGGTGCAGGTGATACTGACTGCTGTCTTTGTGCTGCGTGTAATCTTTTGGGGCAATGTCGGCAATGACCAGTTTCTCCACTTTTTCGGGGTAATCAGCCGCAAACCACATGGCTGTTTTCCCGCCCATGCTGTGCCCGATTATTATTGCTTTTTCAATCTCGTGTGTATTGAAAAATTCAGCCAAATCATCGCGCATGGCATCAAAAGACTGCTCATCGGCAAACGGCGATCGTCCGTGGTTGCGCTGGTCAATCATGTAAACTGTATGGTTTTCGGCAAGACGTTTGCCCATGTTCATCCAGTTATCCGATGAACCATAGAGGCCGTGTATTACAACTATTACCGGTCCTTCTCCTTCTCCTTCTTTCCTGTAATATAATTTCATTTTTTTAAGCAATCGAGGTATTTTTGAATGGTGGTTTCCAGTCCGAAGTAAAGAGCATCTGCAATTAGCGCATGGCCTATTGAAACTTCTGCAATGGTGGGGATGTTTTTATACAGGTAATTCAGGTTTTCCAGGCTGAGATCGTGGCCGGCATTAACTTTCAGTTCCACGTTTTCAGCAAATTTTGCTGCTTCAATGAAAGGTGCAATGGCTTTGTCGCGGCCCAGCGGATAAAGGCGTGCATAAGGTTCCGTGTAAAGTTCAATGCGGTCGGTGCCGGTTTCGGCTGCGCCTTCAATGGCTTCCGGATCAGGGTCAACAAAAATGGAGGTGCGGATTCCGTTTTCCCGAAGCCTTGCAATAACTTCTTTCAAAAAAGACAGGTTTTTCCAGGTATCCCATCCGTGGTCGCTGGTGAGCTGGTTATGCGTGTCGGGCACGAGTGTTGCCTGGTCAGCTTTAACCTCGGTAACCATTTTCAGGAAATCCTCGCCGGGATATCCTTCAATGTTAAATTCTGTAGTTATCAGTGGCTTGATTTCATAAACATCTTTGCGGGTAATATGCCGCTCGTCGGGGCGCGGGTGGACTGTAATTCCCTGGGCACCAAATTTCTGGCAGTTAACTGCTGCATCTTTCACACTGGGAATTTCCCCTCCCCGTGAGTTTCTTAGTGTCGCAATTTTGTTTATATTTACGCTAAGTCTTGTCATCACAAAAAAATTAGTGTCGCAAGTTACAATTTTTCATTTTGAAAGGATAATTTAAAACAGAGAGAATTGCTGGCAAATAAATTAATATCAGACGTTATTACTCCGGCGCAGAGTACCGACAAAGGCCAAAAGGTGTTGAAGTCCATGGATGTTTACAGGGTATCGCACCTGCCGGTAGTAAAGGGAAACAGTTATCTTGGACTGGTTTCCGATAAGCTTATTTATGACCTGAATTTGTTGAATGAGCCCGTTGAAAAAGAAGCCGCAAAATTTAACAGTACCCACGTTCATGAGGATCAGCATATTTTTGAAGTAGCTGCATTAATGTACAAACTTAAACTGAGTGTAATTACCGTGCTTTCTGCCGGTCACGACTACCTGGGGGCCATTACACTTTATGATTTGGCAAGGCGTTTTGCACGGTTTTTTTCGCTGCAGGAAGTTGGCGGAGTAATTGTTCTGGAAGTTAATGAGAACGATTATTCACTTGCCCATATCAGTCAGATTGTGGAAAACAACGACACCAAAATTCTGAGTTCGTTCATGGATCGCATTCCGGGGACCCAAACCCTCGACATTATCCTGAAACTCGACAAGGAAGATCTTTCACCGGTAATTCAAACTTTTATGCGTTACGATTACAATGTGAAAGGCGTGTACCTCGATCATTCCATGCTTAGCGATTTATACCTCGATCGTTATGATCAGTTTATGAAATTTATGAACATTTAAAAAATATTGATGCAAGTTGCCGTTTTTGGAATTTCCGTTCCCGAAAGTTTTTTACCTGTTTTACAAGAATTTTTTGGTTTTTTTGAAAAGGAAGACATTGAAGTTCAGCTTTTCCGGCCATTTTATAATTTCCTGACCGAAAACCTTGGAACAAAACCATATTTCACCTCATTTTTTGAATCATACGCCGATTTCGACACTGACAACAGTTTCATTTTCAGTATTGGTGGCGATGGCACGTTTTTGCACTCGGTAGTTAATATCCGCAATTTCGATATTCCCGTTGTTGGTGTAAACAGCGGACGCCTCGGTTTTTTGGCCGATGTATCGAAAGATCATGTCCAAAGGGCACTTGCCGATATTTTCAATAATAACTATTCTGTTATTGAACGGTCGTTGCTTCGGGTGGAATACAATAATGGTGACACTCCTGAATTTAACTATGCGCTCAACGAGCTGGCCGTGTTTAAGTCAGATTCTTCTTCAATGATTAGAATTACCTCGATGTGCGATGAGGTGTTGTTGAATAATTACTGGGCCGATGGATTGATAGTTGCCACGCCAACCGGCTCAACTGCCTATTCGCTAAGTGTTGGCGGGCCAATTCTCACGCCCGATTCCGAGAACTTTGTGATTACCCCGCTGGCACCTCACAATCTTACCATCCGCCCGGTTGTAGTCCCCGATAAATATGAAATTAATTTGAAGGTTGATGGCAGGGGCACCCATTTTCTTACATCGCTCGATTACCGTTCGGAGGCGGTTGAATTTTCCACCGAACTGAAAATTAAAAAAGCAAACGTTACATTAAAAACACTTCAGTTTCCCGGGCAGAATTTCTTTAATACGTTGAGAAACAAGTTGATGTGGGGATACGACAAGCGAAATTAAATATTCCGGCAAGCTTAACAATTTTTAATCTTTCTTTGGGTTTTATAATAACATTCGGGTATGTTATTTTTAGAATTATATTACTTTTGTACCTCTTGAAAGCTGAATAATAAAGGGGAAAGCAAGGTAAGTTCGTTGAAGTCAGGTGGTTGTGAAAGTTTTTTCGCGTTTTTACAGGGGAAAACAAGTGCTAAATCAACCTTTAAAAAATTGATTAATTCGCTATAAATCACAATTATCAGATTCACCGGCCTGTAACATGCCTGGGACTATTGTTGAATAAACGATTTGGAATACCAAATGAGAAAAATTGTATTGGTGTTTATAGCAGTTGTTCTAACTGTTTCAGGTTTTGCCCAAAAAACAGCTGACATAGGTATTTGGGGAGGTTCATCAACTTATTGGGGAGACGTAAAAGAGGCTCCGCCTTTGCAAACGTTCAATTTAAATTATGGGGGTTATTTCAGGTATAATTTTAACAAACGCGCCGCGTTGAGGCTGATGTTTTTAAACGGCACTTTTTCAGCCGACGGAATTGTTGAAAGTGTGCCGTGGCATTTTAAAAAAACGGCCCAGGACCTGTCGGTGTCTGTTGAAATCAATTACCTGGAGTACATACTGGGAGAGAAGAAAACTCCTTTTACACCATATATTATGGGTGGCTTGGGAGTGATGTATTTTCCGTATGAACTTTTAAGTTCTGGTGATCCAAATAACCCGGGGAGTTTAGATGTATTGTCTAATATCAATCGGAATCATCCCCTGGTTGTGAACGGAAATGAAGTACAAGAATCAGTTATTGCACCAACAATACCTTTTGGTTTTGGTGTAAAATTTAATGTTGGCGAGCGCATAGGGATTGGAGCTGAATATCTGATGAGAAAAATATTAAGTGACAAACTGGATGATTTAGACGATCCTTTATCGTTCAGTACAACAAACAATGCAGTGAATGCGGAAACAATTAAATATACCGATTTTTTGCATAATAACGACTGGCCGGGATATTTGGGCGTTCATGTAACTTATAAAATTTACCTGAACAAAAAAGCCTGCCCGGCTTACGACAGGAAATACTGGTAATGAAATCGTTTAAAGAGAAATTAAATACCGAGAAAATTCCACAACACGTTGCCATTATAATGGATGGCAACGGCCGTTGGGCTGCCAAACACGGCAGTGCCCGCATTCAGGGGCACGAGCACGGAGTGGATGCCGTGCGTTCAACAGTGGAGGGTGCCGGCGAAATTGGAATAAAATACCTCACACTATATGCGTTCTCCACCGAAAACTGGGGAAGGCCAAGAAATGAGGTAGATGCCCTGATGGGATTGCTGGTGCATGCCATTGAAAATGAAACCGACAATTTGATGAAAAACAATGTTCGGTTGGGCGCAATTGGAGATTTGGAAAAATTACCCAAACAGGTAACCCAAAAATTGAACGATTGCATCGACTCCCTGAAATCAAACACCGGGTTAAACCTGATTCTTGCACTTAGTTACAGCTCGAAATGGGAAATTACCGATGCAGCCCGTAAAATTGCCATCGAAACAAAAAACGGAAAATTAAATCCCGAAGACATAGACGATAAACTGTTCGAAAAATACCTGTCAACTTCGCACCTGCCAAACCCCGAAATATTAATTCGGACCAGTGGCGAGTACAGGATTAGTAATTTTTTACTCTGGCAAATAGCCTATGCAGAGCTGTATTTTTTACCGAAATTATGGCCCGATTTTAGGAAAGAAGACTTGTTTGAGGCAGTTTATGATTTTCAAAACAGAGAACGAAGATTTGGAAAAATCAGTGAACAGTTATTTACATAATTTTATGATGATCAGAATGCGAAAGCAAATTATATTCCTGTTATTTTTTTTGGTAGTAATAACCCCGAGAGCTTTTTCACAAATTGATGAGGGAAGCAATTTTTCTATTTATTATTCCAGCCCGCGTACTTATACAATTGCTGATATTCAGATTTCAGGAATAGAATACCTCGATAAAACAGTGCTTATTCAACTTTCAGGTTTAGCCGTTGGCCAGGAAATTGAAGTGCCCGGTGAAGCAATCACCAATGCCATAAAAAAACTCTGGCAGCAAGGCTTGTTTTCCGATGTGAAAATTACAGCCCTGAAGGTTGTTGATGATGAAATATGGCTCGATATCTATTTGCAGGAACGGCCGAGGCTTTCAGATGTTAATTTCTATGGCGTTTCAAAATCGGAGCAAGATGATATTACCGAAAAAGTATTGCTGCTCAAAGGCAGCCAGATTACCGACAACCAGGTGAACAACGCCGAGCGCACAATTAAAAATATTTTTCTGGAAAAAGGTTTTCTGAATACCGAGGTCAATATTGTTCAGCGCGACGACACCACCCAAAATAACAGCATTATACTCGATATTTACGTTGATAAAAAAGAGAAAGTAAAAGTTAACGATGTAATTATTCATGGCAACGAAGCCATCAGCGACAGGGTTCTTGAGCGGGCCATGAAAAAAACCAATGCCAAAGAGCTGAAAAACTTCTTCAAGACCAAAAAATTCCTTCGGGAAGAGTATGAAAAGGATAAAGTTAACCTGATTGCCAAATACAATGAAGAAGGGTATCGCGATGCCATGATTGTGGATGATACTGTTTATCAGGTTGAAGTGGGCCGCAAGAATAAACCCAGGGTAAATGTTGAGATTTGGATTGATGAAGGAGACAAATATTACTTTGGCGATATTAAATGGGTAGGCAATACTGTTTATTCGTCGAAGGAGTTAAATAATTATCTCGGTATTGAAAAAGGTGATGTTTTTAACCAGGCGATACTTGAGAAACAGTTGTTCGACCAGGAACAGGGGCTTAACAACCTTTACCTGAACGACGGGTATCTTTTCTTCGATCTTCAGCCCGTTGAAGTAAACATTAACAACGATACTATCGATTATGAAATGCGCATCAGGGAGGGTAAACAGGCCACAATTGATGAGGTGAAAATTACCGGTAACACCAAAACACACGAGCATGTTGCCCGTCGTGAACTGCGTACCTATCCGGGCGATCTTTTCAGCAAGGAAGCTATCATCCGTTCGGTGAGGGAGCTGGCCCAGTTGGGACATTTCGATCCTGAAGCCATTAATCCTGATGTTCAGCCAAATCCCGAAGATGGAACGGTTGACATTGAATACCAGCTTCAGGAAAAAGCCAATGACCAGATTGAACTTTCAGGAGGCTGGGGTGCTGGTATGTTTGTGGGTTCTATTGGATTAAAATTTGCCAACTTTTCGGTTCGTAACATTTTAAATAAAGAAGCATGGCGTCCACTTCCTACCGGCGATGGCCAAACACTGAGTTTGCGTTACCAAACCAGTGGCCGTTACTACCGTACTGTTAGTTTTTCGTTTGTGGAGCCCTGGCTGGGAGGCAAAAAACCAAATTCTTTCTCACTTTCGCTTTCGCACTCCCGTATAAATTACAGCGCCAATAAATATTATCAAAACTATAGTCCTTATGGTGGCTATGGCGGTTATTCTCCTTACGGGTACGGTAGCAGCTACGGCTACTCTCCTTATGGTTATGGTGGTTACGGGGGGTATGGATATTCACCTTATGGCGGTTATGGTGGCTATGGTGGATACCCGCAGTACACTTATAATTACGATGCAGAAGACAAAAACGAGGAAAATGACCAGATTTGGGAAACCACGGCAGTGGCTCTGGGGTATGGTTACCGTCTGTCCTTCCCGGATGATTATTTTACTGTTTATCATGAATTATCAATGGAGCACTACCGGCTCCAGAATATGGGAAATACGTTTTATTTTCTGGCTGATGAGCCCGGCGAGCAGGTGAACGGTTCGTTCAATAACTTTAGTGTGAAAACTGTTTTTAGCCGCAACTCCGTGGATAATCCACTGTACTCGCGCAGGGGCTCCCAATTCTCGCTTTCACTTAAAGCAACCCCTCCTTATTCATTGCTTAGCGGGAAAGATTACAGCTCTCCCGATATTTCAAATAAAGAGAAATACAAGTGGATTGAATACCACAAATGGCTGTTTAAGGGGCAGGTATATAACCCGCTAAGCAGAAACAGCAATTTGGTGTTGCGCACAGCCGTGGAAATGGGATTTTTGGGGTATTATGATCCTTACAGGCCTTCCCCATTCGAAGGATTTATTGTGGGAGGTTCCGGAATGTCGGGGTATAATATTTATGGAACTGATTATATCGCTCTGCGGGGTTATAAAGATTACAGCCTGAGTCGCGAAAGACGTGGTTCTAATATGTATTCTAAGTTCACTATGGAATTGCGCTATCCGGTTACCCTGAAACCGAGCGCAACTATTTATGCACTTGGCTTCCTCGAAGGCGGTAATGCCAATATGAATTTCCAGAACTACAACCCATTTAAGTTGTATCGTTCGGCGGGTGTTGGAGTGCGAATCTTCCTGCCAATGTTTGGCTTAATGGGAATTGACTGGGGGTATGGTTTTGATGAAGTACCCTGGTCGCCTGATGCCAACGGAAGCCAGTTCCATTTTGTTATTGGCCAGCAGTTCTGATAGCTACGGTTTTGGCACAAAATATGATATGTAAAAAGTCAGTTGAATTAAAAAAATAGTTGCCATGAAAAAATTAATATTCACCATTGCCTCGATACTTCTGTTTACAGGAGCAACACTTGCCCAAAAATATGGTTATATCGATTCAGGTTACATCCTTGAAAACATACCCTCGTTCAGGGCAGCACAGGAACAGCTGGATCAACTTTCGGCGCAATACCAGAAAGAGCTGGAAGGAATGCATGCAGAAATTGAACAGATGTATAAGGATTTTCAGGCCGAAAGTGTGTTGCTTTCGGAAGACATGAAACGCAAACGCGAAGATGTAATTATTTCGAAAGAGAAAGAATACAAACAATTACAGCGAAAATATTTTGGTCCCGAGGGGGATTTATACCAAAAACGGCAGGGACTTGTTAAACCTATTCAGGACGATGTTTTTGCCGCAGTACAGGAAATTGCCAACGAAGGCAGTTATGCTGTTATTTTCGACAAAGCAGCCGGAACCACACTGTTTTACACCAACCCACGGTATGATTTAAGTGATCAAGTGTTGCAAAAACTCGGATATAAATAATAAATAATTATATTTGTGACCAAAAATTTAATATTACGTTGACTATGAGAAATTTAATGAAATTATTTACACTGCTGGTTTTGTTGGGAGTTACTGCAACGGCAAGTGCACAAGAATTAAAATTCGGCCATATCGATTTGCAGGCACTGGTACAGGTGATGCCTGAAAGAGCAACTGCCGAAACCGATTTTAATACTTTTCAAACCGAGCTGGAGGATGTTTTGGGCGAAATGCAGCAAAACTACCAGCAAAAATTGCAGGAATTGGAACAATTGGGCGAAGAGGCATCTGAGGTGAAACGAAATGCTAAAATTAGTGAATTGCAAGACCTTCAGCAACGCATGCAAAATTACCAGCAAACTGCCCAGCAGCAGTTGCAGCAAAAACAAGGTCAGTTGTTACAACCTGTTTTCGATAAAGCTGAAAACGCTATTGCAAAAGTAGCAAAAGAGCAAGGGCTTATTTATGTTTTCGATGCAGGTGCAGGAGTTGTTCTCTACAAATCAAATCAAAGTATGGATTTACTTCCGCTTGTAAAAGAAGAGTTGGGGCTCAGCAACAACTAAACATCAGTTTAAAAAAAATAAACAAAAATAGTATAACCTGTGTGGAAAGCCACGCAGGTTTTTTGTTATAAACCGCTTTGTAACAACGAAAACTGAATTGATTTTTGCACTTTTCTGTTTTGAAAACCAGCCGGGATATTCGATATAACCGTTCTGAAATGCTTTAACAACAGGTTTTCTTACCTGATTTTCGCTCCATTTTTGTTGGTTGTCAAATGAATTCAAGCTATATTTATTGAATACGTTTATGAATCAAAATTGGACCTATGACAACTGATAAAAATAGTGCAGATGCAAATGAAATCCGTATTCCTGAGAATACATTTTTATTTGAAATAGCATGGGAAGTGTGCAACCAGGTAGGGGGTATTTATACCGTTATTCGCTCGAAAGTGCCATCGGCTATACAAAAGTGGGGAAAGGAGAATTACTTTTTAATCGGCCCGTATTTCGAGGAACAGGCTGCTGCCCATTTCGACCCGGCTACCGATTTTTCCACGCCGATTGGTAAGGCGGTGCTGGAAATGCAGGAACGTGGTTTCGACGTGCATTACGGTCAGTGGATTGTTTCCGGAAGGCCCAATGTGGTTCTTTTCAATCCTTTTTCTGTTTTTGATAAACTGGGGGAAATTAAACATTTCGTTTTGCAGGACTATCATATTTCACTGCCCGGACAGGACGAACTGCTCGATAAAGTGGCAGCCTTCGGTTTTCAGGTGAAAGAGTTTTTACGCTTTTTGTGTGGTTCCGAATTGTGCAGTAACCACAAAGTGATTGCCCATTTTCACGAATGGATGGCAGGCCTGCCAATTCCGGGCCTCAGAAAAGAAAACCTGGACATTAAAATTGTTTTTACAACGCATGCCACTCTGCTCGGGCGCTATCTGGCAATGAATGACAACCGGTTTTACGACCATCTCCCTTTTTACAACTGGGAGGTGGAAGCCAATAATTTTAATGTGAAGCCCATTGTGGAAATTGAGCGCGCTTCGGCACATGGTGCCCACGTGTTTACAACTGTTAGTGAACTTACCGGCCGCGAATGCACTCACCTGCTTGGCCGAACTCCTGATATGATTCTCCCGAACGGGTTGAATATCGAACGGTTTGAAGCATTGCACCAGGTGCAGAACCAGCATTTTCAGTTTAAAGAAAAAATCCATGATTTTGTGATGGGGCACTTTTTTCAGAGCTACTCCTTCGATTTGGATAACACGCTTTATTTTTTTACATCAGGAAGGTACGAATATCATAATAAAGGATACGATTTAACACTCGAAGCCCTTGCCCGCCTGAACTACAAAATGCAGCAGGCCAATTCAAAAGTGACAGTGGTATCTTTTTTTATTACTAAACAGCCCTATTATTCATTTAATACTGAAGTGTTGCACTCCAAGGCAATGATTGAAGATATTCAGCGTGTTTGTGAGGAAATAAAAACGCAGGTGGGACGAAGATTATATACTAACATAACCGCATCGAACGGGGCTTACGAATTTCCTGATTTGAAAGAGATGGTTGATGATTACCTGCGCCTGAAACTGAGGCGGAATGTTCAAACATGGAAATCGAAGAACCTGCCCAAAATAGTTACACATACCTTAATCGACGATTCCAAAGATCAGGTTTTGAATTTCCTGCGCACAGCCAACCTGGTGAACAACGAATACGATAAAGTTAAAGTGGTTTATCACCCTGATTTTATTTCAACATCCAACCCGCTTTTTAAAATGGATTACAACCAGTTTGTGCGGGGTTGCCATCTCGGCATTTTCCCCAGCATGTACGAACCCTGGGGATATACGCCACTCGAGTGCCTGGCCAGCGGATTGCCTTCGGTTACAAGTAACCTGGCCGGTTTTGGCGATTATGTTTCGCGGTATATTCAGGACCACGAAAAACAAGGCATGTTTATTATCGACCGGAAAAGCAGGGACTTTCACCGGGCGGCCGAAGAGCTGTCCGAAATTATGTTCCGGTTTGTTGGAATGACACGGCGCGAACGGATTGCCTTGCGTTATCAATGTGAAGAAGCGTCTCTGCATTTCGACTGGTCGAACCTCGGTGAATATTACGATAAAGCTTATAACCTGGCAGTTGAACGTTAATACAACAATATTTATTTATGGAATATGCACCCATTGGAGTTTTCGATTCAGGCTATGGCGGGTTAACCGTTTTAAAAGAATTGCTGAAAAAACTCCCCGGTTACGATTTTCTTTACCTGGGAGACAATGCCCGCACTCCCTACGGAACACGTTCATTTAAAGTAGTGTATGAATATACCTTGGAAGCTGTAAAATATCTTTTTGAAAAGAATTGCCCCCTGGTGATAATTGCCTGCAATACGGCCTCGGCAAAAGCGCTGCGTAATATTCAGCAGCTCGATTTACCTAAAATTGGACCCGACCGCAGGGTGCTTGGAGTAATACGGCCCAGCGTGGAAAGGGTGGCTGAAATTACCCGAAACGGACATGTAGGGGTTCTGGGAACATCGGGTACCGTTGCCTCTGAATCGTATCCCATTGAATTGGAAAAGTGGTCGAAAGGGAAAGTTAAATCAACAGTCCAGGAAGCTTGTCCAATGTGGGTGCCTCTGGTTGAAAACAATGAAATTGAATCGGAAGGCGCTGAATTTTTTGTGCGAAAAAACATTCAGAATATTTTTCAAAAAGATAAAGATATTGACACACTGATTCTGGGTTGCACGCATTATCCACTGCTTGGGCAGGTTATCCGGAAATTTGTCCCTGACGGAATTCAGATACTGGAACAGGGTGAAATTGTAGCCGGGAAACTAATCGATTACCTCAGCAGGCATTCGGAAATTGATGAAAAAATTTCTAAAACAGGGGCACTTGAATTTCTGACAACTGAATCGGCCGAAAATTTTGAAAATCAGGCAGCACTTTTTTTAGGTAAAAAAGTAACTGCCCAAACTATTCATCTTTGATTTTTTCTTACTGAACCAGCTCCTTTACCGCGTCATTCATGGCATTGAACTTCTCCTCCATATCGGTAAGTAGTTTGTACTGTGCCCTTGTGCGTACAAGGTTGTGGTCTTCCGATTTGGTTTTGTAGTAGTTGTCGCCATCAATATAATCCATCAAAAACCGGAGAACTTGTTCGTAAGTGATGTATTTTGCTGAAAATGCCAGGTATTCCAGTTCTTTTTCAGTAAGAAATGAAGCCGCTTCTTCGAGGTATCCTTTGGCAAATGCCCTGAAAATTTCCATGTCCATCGTCACGTTATCCAGGTTTTCATCATCTTCTTTTCCGGTATTGGTATAAAACCTGATGGCATCGCCAAAGTCATTTAAAACAGTGCTGTTCAACACGGTGTCGAGGTCGATAACACAAAGTACCTCGCCGTTTTTGTCGAAAAGGATATTGTTGATTTTGGTGTCGTTGTGACTAACCCGGGTAGGAATTGTTCCGTCTTCAACCAGATTCCAGAAGTTGAGCATTTCCTCGCGCCTGCTGTCAATCCAGTCGATTTCTTCCTGAACTTTGGCTTTCCGTCCAACCGGGTCGCGCTGTAAAACATCGTCCCATTGTTCAAAACGGATTCTGATGTTATGAAACCCGGGCAGAATATCGGTCAGTGGTTCTTTCAAATCGGCTACCTGCGATTGAAATTTACCAACTCCTTTCCCGCCGGCATAAGCCAGTTCGGGTGTTTCTGCAGTGTCGTAGGCTATGGTGTCGTCAATGAACAGGCTAACTGCCCAGTATTCGTCATCCTTGTCGTGGTAGTAAAGTTTACCGTCGTGTGCAGGAATTACGGTCATCGCCTCGCGCATAGGATCGCCGCCTGCTTTTTCAACTTTGGCTTTAATGTGTTTGCATACTTTCTGTATGTTTTCCATCATGGCCGGAATTGGCGAGAAAACATTTTTGTTTTTCCGCTGGAGGATGTAGCTGGGAGAATCCCCCTCAGTTTTAATTATAAATGTGTCATTAATAAAACCTTCTCCGAGTTGTGTTACTTCATCAATTTTCCCATCAAGTTGAAACTTGCCGGCAATTTCAGTTAAATCAGTATTCATTTGAATGTTTTTATTTAAAAATTTCCTGAGGATATTCTCCCTCTTTTATAAGCGATTTAATTTTTTCTACCACAACGGGTTTGTCTTCTTTGTAGGTTACACCAAACCAGGGAGAGTTTGTATTCAGTACTTTAACGGAAGCTTTGCCTTCATCAATCAATTCAAAAACAACCGATGGGATGTACATTTCCGATTTTGGTTTATCGATTTCTTTTTTCAGAAACTCGGTAAATTTTTGCTCGAGTACTTCGAAAATGGAGGTTTTAAATCCCCAGATATTCATCGAAACGGTTTCTTCGCCGGTAAGCGTTTTTTCACTGCCATAGGGTTCTATCGAAATAATTTTCCCGTCTTTTTTAAGAATTTTTTTTGTTTCTACTATTGATTCCAGGAGGTTGTTCTCATTCACCTGGCAAATTCCTCTCGATACCGAACCGTAATCAGAAAGCGTGTTGTGGAGTTTATACCCCACCATGGAATATTCATTCGTATTTTCAGAATTCATCAGGAAATCGGCCATTACTTTGTAGGCATTGAATCCGTAAAAATCATCGGCATTCAATGCACAAAACGGCTCGTTAATAACATCTTTGGCTACAAGGATGGCATGGGCAGTTCCCCATGGTTTTTCGCGGCCTTCGGGAAGTGAAAAGCCTTCCGGCAGATTATCCAGTTCCTGGAACACATATTCCACCTCTACTTTTCCGGCCAGTTTATCGCCGAATTTTTCTTTAAACGCATCGGCAAAACTTTCCCGAATTACAAAAACTACTTTCCCAAATCCGGCACGTATGGCATCAAAAATGGAATAATCAATTATAGCCTCTCCGTTGGGGCCAACTGGTTCAACTTGTTTTAGTCCGCCAAACCGGCTGCCCATTCCGGCAGCAAGAATTACTAATGTTGGTTTCATCATGGTATTTTGTTTTTATTACGAAAAAAGGAAATCTTTTTGATAAAAGAAAACGATTGTTCGAAAAGTTTTTAATTTTTTTCAAAAGAAATTAACTGTTTGCAGTTTTATTTCAAAAGGAAACCGATCTCCTGATTCAAAAATAATCATTTATACCAACCGGCATACATTCCGTAAGCCTTTGCAATTCGTTTGATTTCTCCGTCGAGTAGTTCGGGGCTTATTTCTTTTATTTTTTTTGCAGGAATTCCGGCATACACACTTCCCGATTTCACAACGGTTCCTTTGGTAACTACCGACCCTGCTGCAATAATGGAGTTGCTTTCTATAACGGCATCGTCCAAAACCACTGCGTTCATCCCAATCATAACATTGTCATTAACAGTGCAACCATGAACAATTGCACCATGTGCAATGGTCACGTTATTGCCAATGTTGGTGGGCGATTTTTGGTAGGTTGCATGTATCACGGCGTTATCCTGTATGTTTGTATTGTCGCCAATTTTGATGTAATGAACATCGCCTCTCACTACAGCATTAAACCAAATACTGCAGTTATCTCCCATTTCAACATTGCCGATTACAGTGGCTGTTTCGGCCAGGAAACAATTTTTCCCAACAAAAGGTGTTTTGTTATTTAATGTTTTTATGAGTGCCATTTGCTGTTTGAAATTTAAATTGATTCCAAATATATTAAAACCTTTAAATAATTGGATATGTCATTCCCGACTTGTTAAATAATGGTTATTTTTGTTTTTTTAGTTTAGTATTAAAAAAAGTATAGCAGATTCCGAAATTAAGATTACTTAGTTTTGGAATCGTTTTGCTTATAGATTGAAATTTTCAGAACAAAAAATATAATTAAATGAAGGATGCAAAAGTGATTCAGCTGGAGGAAGTCGCCATCCGTTTCTCGGGAGACTCCGGAGATGGAATGCAACTTACCGGAACACTGTTTTCAGATGCCACGGCTTTTTTAGGTAACGACATTTCAACGTTCCCCGATTATCCATCAGAAATACGGGCCCCGCAAGGTACGGTTGGTGGAGTTTCCGGATTTCAGGTGCAGTTTGGGGAGAAAAGAATAAGCACCCCGGGCGATTATGCTCATGTGCTTGTTGCCATGAACCCTGCTGCAATTAAAGCAAATGCAAAATTTATGAGACCAGGCGGAACCATTATTTATGATTCCGATGCATTTACAGAAAAGAATTTGAAGAAAGCAAATTTTAAGACTGACGAACCATTTCTGGAGTGTAACTTACAGGATTACAATAAAATTGCCGTGCCAATTTCAAGCCTCACCCGCGAAGGATTGAAAGACTTCGGGCTCGACAATAAAAGCATCCTTAGAAGTAAAAACATGTTCGCACTTGGGTTGGTTTGCTGGATGTTTAACCGGCCACTCGACTATATCGAAGAATTTCTGCGATCGAAATTTGCCAAAAAACCTGTTGTAGTAGATTCAAACATTAAGGTTTTGCACGATGGATATAACTACGGGTTAAACATGCAGCACATGACACCCAGCTACATTGTGCATCCGGCAAATATTGAAAACGGAACGTATAGGAATATTAAAGGCAACCAGGCAACTGCCTGGGGGTTACTGGCCGCTGCAGAGAAAGCGGGGCTGGAATTGTTTCTCGGCTCTTATCCGATTACACCTGCGACCGAAATTTTGATTGCCCTTTCAGAACGCAAGGATTTAGGGGTGAAAACATACCAGGCCGAAGATGAAATCGCAGGGATAACTTCAGCAATTGGAGCAGCATTTGCAGGCGATTTGGCTGTCACATCTACATCGGGGCCGGGGTTGGCGCTCAAATCGGAAGCTATCGGGCTGGCAGTTATGGCCGAGCTTCCGCTGGTTATTGTAAATGTGCAACGCGGCGGCCCCTCCACAGGGTTACCAACCAAAACCGAACAGTCTGATTTGATGCAGGCACTTTATGGAAGAAACGGCGAAAGCCCGGTTGTGATTCTTGCTGCAACCACTCCGTCCGATTGTTTCTTTTATGCATACAAAGCCGCTAAAATAGCATTGGAACGAATGGTGCCGGTTATTCTGCTTACCGATGGATTTTTGGGCAACGGAAGCGAACCGTGGAAGCTGCCAAAAGTTGCTGAACTTCCACCTATCACACCAAGAATTGCGAAAGATGCTTCCACATTCAAGGCCTATAATCGAGATGAAAAAATTTTAGCACGCGACTGGGCCTTCCCGGGAATGAAAGGTTTTGAACATTTAATTGGCGGCCTTGAAAAGAATGTTACCGGAACGGTTAGCCACGACCCTGAAAACCACCAGCGTAATACGGAAATAAGAGAAGAAAAAGTTCAGCAGGTAGTTGATTTGGTTCCCGATTTGGAACCCTGCGGCGATGAAGACGGCGATGTGCTGGTAGTTGGCTGGGGGGGTACTTATGGTCACTTAATCAGTACAGTTAGAGAACTCAGAGAGGAAGGCAAAAATGTAAGCCTGGCTCATTTCAATTATATCAAGCCACTTCCGGCAAATACCAGGGAAGTTTTCAGCAAGTTCAAAAAAATAATTGTTTGCGAATTAAACATGGGGCAGTTTGCCAGTTACCTGCGCGACAAAGTTCCGGGTTTTAATTATCATCAGTTTAATAAAGTGAAAGGGTTGCCTTTTACTGTTTTTGAATTGAAACAAGGAGTTAACAAATTACTGGAGGAATAAGCAATGACGGAACAAAAATATACTATAAAAGATTTTAAAAGCGAAAACGAAGTACGCTGGTGCCCGGGGTGTGGCGACTATGCCATTATGAATGCCGTGCAACGAACCATGGCCGAAATGGGAATTCCTAAAGAAAAATTTGCGGTAATATCAGGAATTGGTTGTTCATCACGATTCCCCTATTATATGAATACATTTGGCTTTCATACCATACATGGAAGAGCGGCGGCAGTTGCTTCCGGTGTAAAAATGGCTAACCCCGATTTGAGTGTTTGGGTAGTTACCGGCGATGGCGATGCCATGGCAATTGGAGGGAATCATTTCATTCATACTATCCGCAGAAATATGGATTTGAATATTGTTCTTTTCAATAACCGGATTTATGGTTTGACCAAAGGGCAGTATTCACCTACATCCGACAGAGGGTTCAGGAGTAAAACTTCGCCTTTCGGAACAATTGAAGACCCATTTGTGCCCGGACAATTGGTAGTTGGTGCAAGAGGTACTTTTTTCGCCCGCACAATTGATGGTAACCTGAAGGTCAGCCAGTCGGTTTTTCAGCAGGCTGCTGCCCACAAAGGTGCCTCTGTGGTTGAGGTTTTGCAAAACTGTGTAATTTATAATAACGGCGTTCATAAGGCGATTACTGACCCGGAACACCGCGCCGACAGACAACTGATACTTGAACAGGGAAAACCCATGTTGTTTGGTGCCGAAAATGAAAAAGGCCTCGTTATGGAGAACGGGCGCCTGAAAGTGGTGGAGATTGGCGAAAACGGTATTACAGAGGATGATATTCTTGTGCATGATGCTACAGATCCCGATCCTTCGGTGCATCTCTCGCTCATTAGCATGGGGCTCCCAGATTTTCCGGTTGCTTTTGGTGTTATCCGCAATGTTGAGTCACCGGCTTACGACACTGAAATGGAGAATCAAATTGAACAGGTTCAGCAAAAGCGCAAAATTACCTGTGTTGATGATTTACTGGTTTCGGGGAATACCTGGGAAGTTACGGGCAATGGAAATGGAAATGGAAAAACAGAAGAATGCCCTGACAAGAAACTCGAATAACAGCGGATTTTAAATAGAAGAAGAAAAGAGTTTAATAATAGTAGGAAAAGTTTTGGTCAAGCCACAAAAGAAACTTTTGTTTTAAGGTTTGGGGCCGCGAAAATTCACAAACCACGATTTTATCCGATATTTCTTTCATCGTGTTCATCAGATAAATTGAATTCGACCATGGTATAATATGAATAAATAAGCTTGCAATTGAACTGGGAAAAAGGGAATAACAAAAAATGCCTTTAATTCAAAAGTTTCAATCCAGTTTGAAAGCTTTTTCAGTTTTCTCTTCAAATTCTTCGGGCAGTTCGCTGAAAAATTGTTTCACCCGGGGCCAAAGTTTCAGCTGGTTCATTTCGCGGAGGTGTTCTATCTGATTTTCCAGAATTTGATGTTCCTCTGAGTTGAATTGGTATTCCGGGAGGAGCAACTCCTCGGCCAAAATATGCAAATCGTGATCGTATCCCAGGTGGTCGTTAATAATATTGAGTTGTTCGCATCTGGCTTTAAAATATTTTGGGTGTATCAACCGTATGAAATCGAGCTGGTAAAATAAGCGTTTCAACTTTTTGCGCAGCGAGTGTATCTCTTCGGGGGCAGCATTGTCAGGCAGATCGGTAAAAAAAATATAGCCTGTGAGGTACGAGATGTTGATTTCCCGTACCAGGTGAACTTTTGATACTTTGCTGTTTTCTGAACCGGTAATGGATGACTCAAGTTTTGAAAAAAAACTGCCGAATGATTTGCAGATTTCTTTTCCCCTGAAACCTTGATCGATTGCTGTTTTGTTTTTTCGGTGCAGTTTTGCTTCTGCGTCTTTTATTTTTCGTTCCGGAATTAGTTTTTTCCCCGTCAGTTCTTTTTCAAAGAGCTCGGCATTCACATACGATTCGCGTAGTGGAGAAAGTGCTTTTCCGAGTTGTTTAATTTCCTTGCGAATGCTTTTGGCTTCGCTCCCGGGCACCTGTTCATAAAAGCGGATTAATGACCGTAACCGTTTAAATATTTTGCGCAGCTCATGCACGGTAATGTTTGGCGAAATATTTTCGACAGTACAAAAGTACTCAGCCCTTTCGGTCTGGCGCAGAATAGTATGTGCCAATTTGTTTCCTGCGTTCTGTGTCATAAAAATTAATTTTACAGGAATTACAAAGTTAGCAATAAAACCAAAGAGCTCAAAGCCCGGTATTTTAAATGACTTTGATAATGAATCGCTTGAAATACCAAATCTCAAAAGACAAATCACAAGTATTCCCAAATTTGGCATGACAAATCCCAATTAAATTCCAAATTTCAGTTATTTAATGTTCCAAACTTTAATTGTCCGTATGTTTGGAATTTATGAATCCGGGGTTTGGGATTTGCTATTTGATTTTTTGGAATTTTTACTCCTTAATCATTTCAAATCCGCAATACGGCACCAGTGCCTTCGGAATTTTTATTCCTTCCGGGGTCTGATTATTTTCGAGCAGGGCGGCAACAATCCGGGGCAATGCCAGTGCACTTCCGTTCAGGGTGTGCGCCAGTTGCGGCTTTTTTACGCCTTCTTCGCGGAAACGAAGTTTGAGCCGGTTGGCCTGGAACGATTCGAAATTAGACACTGAACTCACCTCGAGCCATTTTTTCTGGGCAGCAGAATAAACCTCGAAATCGTAAGTCAGCGCAGCGGTAAAACTGATGTCGCCACCGCAAAGTCGTAACAGGCGGTAGGGAAGTTCCAGTTTTTCAACGAGCGAAGCCACGTGTTTCACCATTTCATCTAGTACTTCATACGATTTATCAGGGTGGGCAATTTGCACAATTTCAACCTTGTCGAACTGGTGGAGGCGGTTCAGGCCGCGCACATCTTTTCCGTACGAACCGGCCTCGCGACGGAAACAGGCGCTGTACGCCGTGTTTTTGCAGGGCAGATTTTTGGCATCCAGAATCACATCGCGGTAAATGTTGGTTACCGGCACTTCAGCAGTTGGAATCAGGTAGAGATTATCACCGGTAATATGATACATCTGGCCCTCTTTGTCGGGCAACTGACCCGTGCCAAAACCCGATGTTTCATTTACCACCAGCGGTGGCTGCACCTCTTCGTAGCCTGCCTTTCGGGCTTCATCCAAAAAGAAGTTGATAAGCGCCCGTTGCAGTTGTGACCCTTTTCCGCGATAAACCGGGAATCCGGCTCCGGTGAGTTTTACACCCAGCTCAAAATCGATGAGGTTGTATTTTTGTGCCAGTTCCCAGTGCGGTAAAACATCGTCGGCCATTTTGGGCAGTTCCCCTTTGGAAGTAACCACTTCGTTATCTTCTTCACCTTTTCCCGGTGGAACCGATTCATGTGGCAGGTTGGGCAACTGCACCAGCAATTCGTTCACCCGGTTTTCGATTTCACCAAATTGTTCGTCAAACTTTCTGATGTTTTCCTTCAGTTGCGAAGTGCGTTCTTTGGCAGTGTTGGCTTCTTCCGTTTTTCCTTCACGGAACAACTGGCCAATCTCTTTCGAGATTTTGTTCATCTCGGCTTTGGCCTCGTCGGCCTGATTCTGCAACTTTTTTTTCTGACGGTATAAATCGATGATTTGACCGACAATTTCTGTGGCATCGAAATTTTTACGCTTCAGTTTCTCGATGATTAGTGCCGGATTTTCCTGAATGAATTTAAGGTTGAGCATGACTTCCTGTTTAAATAAAGTGCAAATTTAATAAATGATACGGCACAACCGTAGTGTAGAAAATGTAAAATGAAATTCGTGAGGAAATGTCTAAGTATTACTTGTTTTTTCTTTCCATATTTTGGGGTTACGATCGGTGCTGATTACAGCTAAAACTTCAACTGTATTGTTTTCGTCGTTAATGTGGAAATGAGCCATGTAGGGAAATTTCTTAACCAAAATACAGCGAATTTCTTTATAACGAATGGCATAAATTTGCGGGTCTCTGCTAAGAGAATTTATGTGTTTGATAGCTGTTTTCTGAAACCTTTTGCCAAGACCTGCTTGCTGTTCGTTATACCAATCAGTAATTTCCTGAATATCGGCAAGAGCTTCAGGTTCAACTTTAACTTTGTACCTTTTCATCAGGATTTTAATGATTTTTTAGCTTCATCCCAATCCAAAAGTCTATCTGGATTTTTGCGTACCCTGTCAAAACGTTCCATTACCATTTTTTGGTGAACTTCAGGAACTTCAAGACTTTCCTGTTCTTTTTTCGAAGCGTAATCGAGCATGTTTTTAATGGCGTGTATTAAATGCACATCATTAATTTGTTTGAACTGTTCTATGATATTTGCTTTTTCGGCTTGTATATTCATAATAAATGACTTAAAAAATCCGGATTAAAACATTCATTTCTACACAAATTTACAAAAAAAATCTCCTGCCGGTTTCGACAGGAGATTCTTTTTATCTGTTTTTCAGGAATTAATCCCTGAATGTTTTTACTTCTCTTTTGCCAGTTCTTTGGCTTGTTCAATCCACGGTGCCGGGTCTTTTGAAGCGTAACGGCTTCCGGCTTCTTCGAGGATTTCATGGAGTTTTTCAACCGGGGTTGCAGCAAAATTTTCAAATGTTGCAATTCCTGCCCCGTTGAAAATTTCTTCCAGTTTCGGACCTACGCCATCGAGTTTTTTGAGGTCGTCTTTTTCATCGGCATTTTTAGCTTCTGCCTTTGCAGCTTCCGCTTTTTTCTCTGCTTTTGGCGCTTCGTCTTTTGTTTCAGTTGCCGGTTTGGCTTCTGTTTTTGGTTTTTCAGCTTTCGGCGCTTTTGGGGCCGGAGCTTCCGCCACTGCAGTTTCTACTTCTGCAAGCGGCTCGACCGATACAAACGAGCGGTCTTTTCTTTTTCTTTTAAAAACAACTGTTCCGTTGATCAATGAAAACAGGGTATGATCTTTTCCCATTCCCACATTCTCGCCCGGGTAATGTTGTGTCCCACGCTGGCGTACTAAAATATTACCAGCTTTGGCAAACTGACCTCCGTAAATTTTTACTCCCAGTCGTTTGCTTTCCGATTCGCGTCCGTTCTTCGAACTACCTACACCTTTCTTATGAGCCATGGTAAATGTTTTTTAGTTATCCAACAATGTTTTCAATTTGCACTTGTGTGAACCGCTGACGGTGACCATTAAGTTTTTTGTAGCCTTTTCTTCTTTTCTTTTTGAAGACAAGCACTTTATCACCTTTCACGTGTTCCAGCACTTTGGCTGACACTTTTGCACCTTTTACGGTGGGGGTTCCTACGGCAATTTTACCGTCGTTGTCAACCAACAACACTTTGTCAAAATCTACCGAGTCGCCTTCTTGGGCATCCAGTTGGTGGACATACAGTTTTTTGTCTTTTTCCACCTTGAACTGGTGTCCTGCAATCTCTACAATCGCGTACATAATTTCAATTTTAATGTTTACACCGTTAGGCGTGAATCACTTTTGATTCCTCTTTTTGAGCCTGAACGATTCAAAATTTGGACTGCAAAAGTAGTTATTTTTAGATAATTGGCAAATTAATGGAAGTTATTTTAAAAATCAACACGGAGGGTACTTATTTCCGCATTTCTTTATATGCATTTATCAATCCATTCGTAGAGTCATCATGTCCGGTAACCGTTTCGCTGCCTTCCAGCTCGGGAAGAATGGTTTTGGCCAGTTGTTTGCCCAGCTCCACACCCCACTGGTCGAAACTGTAAATGTTCCAGATTATTCCCTGTACAAAAATTTTGTGTTCGTACATGGCAATAAGCGAACCCAAAGTGCGGGGCGTTAATTTTTTCACGAGAATTGAATTGGTAGGGATATTTCCCTGGAAAACTTTAAACGGCAGCAGTGATTCAATTTCTTCGTCTGTTTTTCCTGCTGCTTTAAGCTCGGCTTTCACCTGTTCTTCAGTTTTGCCCACCATCATGGCTTCGGTTTGGGCAAAAAAGTTGGCCAGTAGTTTCGGATGGTGGTCACCAATTGGGTTGTGGCTCACAGCCGGCGCGATAAAATCACACGGAATCAGTTTTGTTCCCTGGTGAATCAGCTGATAAAATGCGTGCTGCCCGTTGGTTCCTGGTTCACCCCAGATGATTGGGCCGGTCTGGTAATCCACCTGTTTGCCGTTTCGGTCAACATATTTCCCGTTGCTCTCCATGTTTCCCTGCTGGAAATAGGCTGCAAACCGGTGCATGTACTGGTCGTAAGGCAAAATGGCCTCGGTTTCGGCACCGTAAAAATTGTTGTACCAAATGCCAATTAATGCCAGGATGACCGGGATGTTTTTGTCGAACTCCGTATTGCGAAAATGGTTGTCCATGGCATGGGCTCCTTCCAGCAATTTCACGTAATTTTGGAAACCAATTCCGAGCACAATGGAAAGCCCGATGGCCGACCAGAGCGAATAACGGCCACCCACCCAGTTCCAAAAACGGAACATGTTTTTGGTGTCGATGCCAAACTTCGCCACTTCTTCCTGGTTGGTTGAAACGGCTACAAAGTGGCTTTTTATGAACTCTTCATTTTGTGCTGAATCTAAAAACCAACTGCGTGCCGAGTTGGCGTTGGTCATGGTTTCCTGGGTGGTAAACGTTTTGGAAGCCACGATAAATAGTGTGGTTTCCGGGTTCACTTTCTTTAGTGTTTCGGCAATGTGCGTTCCGTCCACGTTGGATACAAAATGCAGGTTGAGGTGATTTTTGTATGGCTTCAAAGCCTCAGTTACCATCAATGGTCCAAGGTCAGAACCGCCAATACCAATATTTACCACGTCGGTAATGGCTTTTCCGGTATAACCTTTCCATTCACCCGAAATCACTTTTTCGGAAAATTCTTTCATTTGGTCGAGCACCGCGTTTACTTCGGGCATTACGTCTTTTCCGTCAACTGGTACAGGTGTTTTGCTGCGGTTACGCAAGGCTACATGCAACACGGCCCGGTTTTCAGTGGCATTTATTTTTTCACCCGAAAACATGCTTTCGATGGCATTTTTCAGTCCACACTCGCCGGCTAACTCAATCAAAGAAGTTTTAACCGTATCATCCAAACAGTTTTTTGAGCAATCCACCAAAATATCTTCGAACTTCAGGGAATACTTTTCAAAGCGGTTGCTGTCGTTTTCAAAAAGATTTTTAATGTGTGTTTCGCTGAAGGTTTCATAATATTCTTCCAGCTTTTTCCAGGCGCTGGTAGTTGTCGGATTTATTTTTGGTAACATAGATTTTGAAATTTTTAAAAGCAGGAGGTTTCGTTAAAATGAACCAGCTACTTAATAGTTATAAGACAAAGATAATGCTTTAATAAAAATCACAGCAATTGAGCAGGAATCCTTAATTATTGCTTAATAACAGGCAAGCCGTTTTTTTTTACTTTTGTCCACAATTAGTAAATAAAAAATGGTAAAGAGGTCAGACGCATTTAAGGGGTATTTTTTCGCCATTCTGGCAACAATTGCATTTTCGAATGTGTATATTTTCAGCAAAGCGGCCTTAAATGAAGTACACCTTGCACAATTCGGGGTTTACTGGTTTTTTATCAGCACGGTTCTAAGCTTGGGTTATGCACTTTGGAACAAAAAATTAAGACAACTTTACAGCCTTACTAAAAGACAGGTACGAGTGTTGATCATACTTGGCTTTCTCGAAATTTTTACCACCACTACCTTTTTTCTCTCCATTAATATTATACCCGATCCGGCAGTGACCTCGTTTTTGGGAAACCTTTTCCCGGTGATGCTGGCAGTGGGCGGGGTAGTGGTTTTGGGCGAAAAGTTCGGGCCGGTTGAAACCGGTGGGGCCGTTTTGGCCCTGGTCGGTGCATTCGTAATTAGCTACACCGGCGAAACTTCACTTGAAAAACTTTTCATTCCCGGTACCGGGATTGTTGTGCTGAACGCTTTTTTTGCCACCACGGCCTCGCTCGTGGTAAAGACGAATGTGCGGAAACTGAGTCCCGAATTGCTGGGGCTGAACCGCTCTGTTTGGCTGCTGGTATTTTCCTTTATAATGATTTTTGTTTATGGAAAATCGTTTGTCATTCCCGTTTCGGCATTGAAAAACATTGCAGTGGGTGCTGCGCTCGGTCCATTTCTGGCCGTTCTCACAGTGTATTACTCGTTTAGCTACATTAATGCTTCGCGGTCGTCGGTGGTGCAAAGCCTGAAAGGTATTTTTGTGTTGCTGGTCGCTTACCTGGTTTTCGGTTCTTTCCCGCTTCCACACCAGTTTGCCGGCGGATTGATAACAGTTGCCGGAGTTTTGGTAATGACACTCGGCCAGGCCGGAGTATTCAGACTGAGGCGTGGTAAATAAAAACGAAAATTTCACGTTTTAGCACAGCAGAAGTTTTATTCTGATTATTTTTAGTAATGAATTAAATTCAAAATTATTATTATGAGAACTACTCTTATTTTTTTACTTCTTTTCGGATTGCACAGTATGCTCCTGGCCCAGGAAGAATTAATTGAATTGAATAATGAACCCATTGAATTTGAAGCAGATGGGTTCTACATTAAGAAAGTGACAGATAGCCGTTCAAATAAAGACAGCATCGGTTTTGCCCAAAAAGGAGTGTTCAAAAAGGATAAGGTGCCGGCCCGGTTTAAAGATGGCCTCGAGCCCGCCATTTCCAATTTTTTGAAAGATAATTTCAGGCAGGATTCTTCAGGTGTCCCGGTTGTAATGCGTGTTACCTATTTGCATGTTTCAGAAACTATGGGAGTGCCTGCAACCGGGAAAGCAGAAATTAAATTGGAATTTTTGAGGGAAAAAGACGGCAGTCTGGGGAAATTGTACAAGTCCGAGGCGTTTGTTGAAAAACCCGCCCTGAATGTGACCAAAACGCATGAACAACGTATTCGGGAAGTAATTGCCACTTGTTTGGAAAATTTCAATGAATCGGACTGGAAAACAATTGAGCCGGTGTATTTTAAGGAAGGTGATAAAAATTAAGCACAGGATTGCCATTTTAGTTTTCAAAGCTAATCCATTCAGAAAATAGTTTATTTATTTACGGACATTTCAATCTTTTTTTCGATCTTTGCACCCGGAATTATTTAAGAAGGGAAGATTATGAGTTGTTCAGGATGTTCATTTAATAATTCAATTTCCGACAGATCCGGCGATGCATACGACTGGCTGAATGATTTGCCCGACACGGCATCTGAATCGGATATTGTTGAAGTAAAATTTAAGACGACACGAAGGGATTTTTATAAAAATACTGATAAACTGGCATTAAAAAGAGGTGATAAAGTGGTGGTGGCCACCTCGCCGGGGCACGATACCGGCGAAGTTACCCTGACCGGCTACCTTGCAGAAAAACAGTTTCACCGCAAAATAAAAAACCCAAAACGTTTCACGCTGAATCCCATATACAGGAGAGCCAGCGAAAACGACCTCGAAATGCTGGAAGCCGCCCGAAGCAGGGAAAAACCTACTTTGATTCGTGCGCGCCAGATTGCAGGTGACCGGGGATTGGACATGAAAGTGGGCGATGTGGAATTCAGGGGCGATGGCAAAAAAGCCATTTTCTACTACATTGCCGATGGACGGGTCGATTTCAGGGAGCTGATAAAGGATTATGCCCACGAGTTCAATATTAAAGTGGAAATGAAGCAGATTGGTGCCCGGCAGGAAGCCGGACTGGTTGGCGGAATTGGCTCGTGCGGACGCGAACTTTGCTGCTCGAGCTGGCGAACGGATTTTACAAGCATTACTTCGGAAGCCGCACAAACACAAGGTCTTTCGCCATCGGCACAAAAAATGGCCGGGGCCTGCGGAAAACTGAAATGCTGCCTGCTTTACGAACTGGATGTTTACATTGAAGCACGAAAAGAGTTTCCAAAACAACTGCTTGAACTGGAAACCGCCGCCGGTGTGGCCAAACCCGTAAATACAGATTATCTGAAAAAAGAGATTTGGTACACAACAGGCAGTAATACTCCATCGGGTAATTTTAAGCTGACCCTGAAAGAGGTGAAGGATATTATCCAGAAAAACAAAAAAGGGGAAAAACCTGAAATTATACCTCAGGGTTCAACACAGGCCAAAGAGCCCGGCTGGGAACCTGTAAACACCGGACGCATTGATCGTTTTGAGAAAAAAGGGAAAAACAAACGGAAAAAAAGGCGGGAAAACAGAAAGAATTACCGGCCAAAAGCTAAAATCCAGAAGCAATAACCGGGATTTCTTAAATTAAAATATCGGGAACTAGCGCTTTAGTTTGTGCTTTGGCCAACAAATTTGTTGATTTTTTCCTTCAAATCTTTCAGTAAAACCGGTTTCGCGAGATAATCGTCGCAACCTGCCTGAAATGCTTTATCCCTGTCGCCTTTCATGGCGTAGGCAGTTTGAATAATTACCGGCAGGTTCGGAAACTGTGATTTAATAATCCGGGTGGCATCGTACCCGTTCATCCCGGGTAGCTGAACATCCATGAGGACTAAATCAACAATGTTCTTTTTCAGGTACCCGATGCCTTCTTCGGCATCCATAAAGTTAACATGTTTGAACCCCAGAATTTTTATTACGCTTTTCAGGTATTCAACACTTGCGGGGTCGTCCTCAAATGAAACAATTGTTTTAGCAGAAGAACTGATTTTATCCTTGCCATTTTCCCCTGCAGCTTCGCCTGAAAGATCACCAATTTCTGCCGAAGTTTTTTCATTTTTAAAATTTCGCGGAACAGATACATAAAAGGCTGACCCTTTGCCGGGTTCAGAGCTTACCCACGCCTTGCCGCCAAGCCGCTCGGTTATTCCCGAAACAATGGCAAGACCAAGTCCTGAGCCTTCGTATTTCCTTGAAATGCCTTCTTCCGCCTGGCGGAAAGGTTCAAAAATAATAGCTGCTTTTTTCGGGTTAATTCCCACGCCCGAATCTTTAACGAATAAAACAATTTCACCGTTGGAAACCGAACATCCAAATTCGATAAAACCCTCTTCGGTAAATTTAAAGGCATTGTCGAGCAGATTTTTTAAAATCTGATACAACCTGCTTTTATCCGATTTAACCGGGCAGGGTGCTCCGTTTTGGCATAACTGAAGCCTGAAATCTATTTTCGACAATTGTTCGGCTTTCTGCGTTTTGTAAACCACGTGCAATTCCCGCAGTAGTTCATTAATGTCGAAAGTTGAATAGTCGATTTTGAGCTGGTTCGACTGGATTAGCGAAATATCGATAATATCATCGATAACAGCGGTGAGACGCTGGCCGGAGTTTTCAATGATTTTTCCGAAATAGCTTAAATCTTTCGCGTCGATATTTCCGGAGCAAATCATATTCGAGAACCCAAGAATGGCATTTAACGGGGTACGTATCTCGTGGCTCATGTTTGCCAGGAATAGCGATTTAAGCTGATCACTCTCCTCGGCTTTTTGCCTGGCTTCCTCCAGCCCTTCAATCATTTGATTCCGTTCAGTAATATCGTGGCTCACCCCAAAAACCATATTCTTGCTTTCCCTGTATTCTGCAATTGCCTGAATGTTTCTGATTTCGCCGTCTGCGGGCCTTTTAATTTTAAAATTCACATTAAAATTGCTCTTCCCTTTAATCAGCTTGTTAAGCTCCTTTATTATTGATTCGCGGAATTCCGGAAGCAGAATTTCGATAAATTCATCAGCCGGCATCGTTTTGTTTTTCACGCCAAATATATTGCAGGCTCCTTCAGTTCCGTGAACCAGTTTTTTATCCAAATCAATTTCCCAGGAACCCAGTGAAGTCAGTTTTTCTGCCCGTTGCAACCGCCGGTTGTTAATTTTCATCTCTTTGGCGGCAATTGTTTCGCTGGTAATACAGAATAGGTGGCCACCACCCGATCTTCCCCAATTTTTTTAACATCGGCCCTGAAAAACTTTTTATTATTTTTTTCGCCCGTCTCCATAAGAAACTTGCCTTTTGTGCCATTCTCAATCATTTGCTCGCACAAACACTGTCCGTTGGAAAGCTGACATGGTGATTCCTGATTAAAAAGCTGCATAAAACAGGTGCCATTTCCGGTCGGAACGTGCGGATCGTTGGTCTGAAGAATTTTCTTCTGTTTTAAATCGATGACATAAAAATGCAAGGGGAGCGCATCCAATATATTTTCTGCTCTCATCTTCAAAAATTGTTTTTCCGGGTTTGTAACTTTTTTTCTAAATGACTGTTCCAAAGATAAAACTATTTTGAGATCTTAGAAAAAAATATGTTAAGACATTGGAATTCAGCAAATAAGATACATTGTATTTAGTAATACATATTACTATTTAGATTATCTTTCACATTTTCTGTCCAGTGTTTAAAATCATATTTGGAGAGGGTAACTTCGTCAAAGATTTCATTCAGTGTATTTTGGGTTATCTTCCTGAAATCTTCTTCGCGGGGGAGAATGAGCACACCGCCCAGCTCAACCGATGCCGGGCTAACCACAATTTGCTTCTCGCCAGTTTCGAAAAAATGGGAGGGCCGTTGCTTTTCGCGCGGGAAAATTATAACCCGCCATTCATTTTGATGGTAATTACAGAGAATGTTCAGCATCGGTTCCGGTTCACTATTTGCCGGCAACAATTCAAAAACAACATTGAAAATAGCTGTCAGCTCCTCAACATCTGATGAGCGAAGAGAAACGAACCTGCGCAAATAATTTTCAACTGCAACTACAGTAGTTTTGCTATTTCTGAAAATAATATCCGCAAATTGGTTTTCGAGCAGTTCAAACTTCTCCTCAACAGGCAGAAATCCCGTATTCCCGGCCTGAAAATGAAAATGGTCGGGAGCCGATGCGCCGCATTTTGGTCCGTTGTAAAAAAGTGTAAATCCGGTTAGCTCGCGGCTCAGTTTCAACATATCCGGGAAAAAATTCTTAATCCGCTGGGGGGTGTGGTTCAGATGAGGAATGGTGAGGTGCCTGGGAAATATGGGAAAAGGATTGACCAAAATCAGGTATTGGTTCTGAAATGGAATTCCTTTTTGAACCGCAGGTAAATTCTCAAGACACAAAAAACATGGCCGTTCAGCAATGCTTTTCGCATCGGTTTTGGCGGCCGACGACCGGATGCGTTCGGGATTGTGCTGTACAACAATTTTAAAATGGCCAAAATCGAATTTTTTGGTTTGCACGCCGGCAAGGGCCCGGTAATTTTTTCGGGTCAGCTCCCATGTGTTCTGTTGCTGTTTTACCAGCGCATTTGCCTGGTTGTTTAGATTGGCAACCGATCCGTAACCGGAAAGTCCTTCAGCGGTTATTATTTTTTGATTTATCATGTTCGTTTGTATTGAAAGCCCCGGGTTTAATTACCTTTTATTACTTTTCAACCTTGCTTTTAGCTCAAAAGTACGAATGCGATCCTTATACAAATTGTGCGCATTCTGTTTTTCAATATCGAGCGATGCATCGGTATTGTCCTCCCAGCGGCGGCACAGGTAAACCGGCTTGTAAATCCGCCCTATTTTGTATTCCCGCGAAATGGCCAGTCCAACCGCGTAATCCTCGCCATAACTCACGTTTGGAATTCTGATTCTTCTCAATACCGGCGTATAAAATGCACGTGGTGCGCCCAGTCCGTTAATCCGCAACGCGTTGTTGGGGCCATTGTCGTCGGTCCATTCGCTGTGGTCAATAATTCCGGGAGGCAGTTCTTCCAAATCAAAATTGGTCATTTGGTAACTGCCAATCACCATGGCACATTTTTTTTCATGAAATTTATCCACAATTTTTTGCAGGGTGTTTTCCGATGCATACAAATCGTCGCTGTCGAGCTGAACGGCAAATTTCCCGCACTTTTCATGAAACACTGCTTCGTTCCAGCAACCGCCAATTCCCAAATCAATTCGCTCCGGTACAATATGGATAAGTTTGCCGCCACGTGCGAAATCGTGAAGAATTTCCGTTGTACCGTCGGTGGAGTGGTTATCAACAACAATTATATTAAAATTGAAATTTGTTTTTTGAATCAGCACCGATTCCACGGCATCTTTGATAGTTTTTACGCGGTTCCTTACCGGAATAACCACCGACGCTTCTGCGGGAAAATCTGTTTGCGAAAAATCAATCTCTTTAAATGGTGGCCGCAGCAAACCGCCAATTTTTTTGAGATGGGCCGAGCAGGCTTTTTCCATTTCAATTTGTTTATCGCGCGCATTTCCGCTCACGTAATCGAACTGTTTTTCGCCCGATTTCCGCGTATCGGTTTCCTGCATTGTAAACAGGAACTCGGGAATTCGCAGCAACTCTCCGCTTCGCGAAGCATGTAGTCGCAATGCATAAAATCCGGCTTGCTGGTATTCTGCTTCATCAAACGATTTTAGAACATCTTTCCGGAAAACCTGAACCGGGCCAAAATTAAAATCATCGCGTAAACTTCCGGCCTGGTAATCGATAACAGGATGAGCAGACTGTGCCCCTTTTTTAATTTCAAAATAATCGGAATAAACCATTGGAGAACCGGTATTTCCTGCCACCTGTACCATCCGCTCCAACGCAAATGGGCCAACTCCCAGCCGCGTATTCTGCAGGGCAATCAATGAATAGGTTGTTGAGCTTTTTTCAGCAATCAATTTCATTGCCGCGGTTGACAGCGGTTGTTCACAAATCAGTGTTTGTACATTCTCAATCTCAACTTCATCGGGCGATAACACAAACACCTGGTCGGTTAACCCGGAATTGAGCAGTTGATTGACAGTATTAAGCGTTTCCGTGCTGGTTGTATAAGTAATAAAGCAATTTATCTTTTTATCCATTTTTGAAAAGTTAAGTTTTAAATTCTGATTGATAATGGCCTCCAATCTTGTGAAATACCTAACAAAGGTATAAATTTGATATGGCAAAAAAGAACCAAAAACTGCCGGTAACCTAAAACATTTTTCCGGCACATTTGTCCAAATTAACAAGAAAACGAATTCATACCAAAAATTAACTTAAAGTTGCAGAACATGGATTACAGAAAAATTGGAAAATCAGATTTGGAATTATCAACCATTACATTCGGCGCATGGGCTGCCGGTGGCTGGATGTGGGGCGGCACTAAACAGAACGATTCGGTTAACGCCATAAAAGCAGCATACGAATTGGGCGTGACATCCATCGATACTGCCCCGATTTACGGACAGGGTACCAGCGAAGAAATTGTAGGTGAAGCTATTAAAGATATTCCGCGCGATAAGGTTCAGATTCTGACGAAATACGGAATGCGCTGGGATGTAAAAAAAGGCGACTTTGCCTTTCACAGCAAAAATAACAACGGAGACGATATTGAAATTTACAAGTATGCCGGAAAAGAAAGCGTTGTGAAAGAGTGCGAAGACAGTCTTCGGCACCTTGGAACCGATTACATCGATTTGTACCAGGTTCACTGGCCCGATTCCACTACTCCCATCCAGGAAACGATGGAAGCAGTGGATAAACTGATAAAAGAGGGAAAAGTAAGGTATGCCGGCGTTTGTAATTATAATGCAGCACAAATGGAAGAAGCGTCAAAATATGTTGATCTTGTCTCCAACCAGGTGCCTTACAGCATGGTGAAACGCGATATTGAAAAAGAAGTTGTTCCTCATGCCATTGAAAACAACCAGTCGATACTGGCTTACAGCCCGCTCGAGCGTGGCTTGCTTACCGGCAAAATGAAACCGGGGTATCAATTTGGAGAAGGTGACCACCGGGCAGGCCTTCCTTATTTTACCGACGAAAACATTGAAAAAACGAATGAATTCCTCGAAAAAATAAAAGTGCTGGCCAACGATAAAAATGCCACGTTGGCGCAGTTAGTGCTTCGCTGGACAGTTGAACAACCGGGGATTACAATTGCACTGGCCGGGGCGCGTAATCCACAGCAGGCGGTTCAAAATGCCAAAGCTATGGATATTGATTTAACAGAACAGGAACTGGCATTTATTACTGAAGAACTGGATAAACTAAGGTTGAATTTGTAAAAATCAGTGAAGTCATAAAACTGCAAGTGAATTGCATTTAAAAAAAGGCAGCAGCCGGTCACCCGGTTGTTGCCTTTTTGTTGTCGGCCTGCAGGGGCTCGAACCCTGGATCCGCTGATTAAGAGTCAGCCTGATTTGGCTTTCTTATAGTCGTATAAATTTTCATATTGCTGTATATCAGTTATTTATTTTTTTTGTTTTGGTATAAAACATTATTTATTTACCTTTATTTGACCATTTGTTGTACCCATGTTGTACCCAAAATAGAATATAAATGATTAGTATTAAGACAGTTCTGCGTAAAAAAATTATCAAATGATAAATATCCTATTTATTTGCGAATTACTAAAGAAAGAAAGTCAATATTTTTTCGCACACCATACACTTCTTTGGAGAGTGAATGGAATAGCAAACAGGGAAAATTCAATAAGAACGCCAGTAGTTATCTGCAAAAAAATAAGCTGTTACTGAAGTTTCTGGTTAGAGCAACTGATGTTATTACCAGTATCGAACAAGAAAAGGTCTGTTATAATTTATATGATGTGGAAAAAGCACTTCGAATAGAAACCAATCCAACGATTCAAAATGTATTTTCTTTTGGACAGGAAATAATTTTGGAACTGGAAATGGCCGGAAGAACCGGTAACGCGAGAATACACAAACAAACATTAGAATCAATTAAAAAACTTCATAAAAATAAGGAGTTAAAATTTCAACAAATAACATCTGAATTCCTCGAAAAATATGAGGCGTGGTTGCGTTCAAAAGGAGGCACTGACGGAGGAATTGGAGTTCGAATGCGGTGTATACGCGGAATATTCAATTCTGCAATAAACAGAGGACGGATAAAAGAAAATATCTATCCATTTAAAATCTATAAAATCTTGAAACTCAAGGGCAAAGGCATTAAAAAAGCACTTACCCTGGAAGATGTACACAAAATAACTGAATTGGATTTAAGCAACCACCCAACGCTAATTGATACCAGAAACTATTTTGTTTTTAGCTTTTATACCAGAGGTATGAATTTTGCTGATATGATGACTTTAAGATGGAGCGATATTTCAGAGGACCGAATTTATTATACACATTCAAAAACCAAAAAAAATTTTCAAATGGAAAAGGAATAAATAATGACTGAAAAAATTGGAAGTGTTGGTGTGGGGTTTCCAAAAGTTTTAAACGGAGTTTACGCAGGTTAAGTCTTTTTGAAATTAGCATGTGTGACGGGGAAAAACAACTCTTCCGGTTTTGAAATGAATGGCTTTATGCCGTAAGCTTTTGAAAACCCGGAGGGCTTGTTTTTCGGGAATGTTGGTATTTTGTGACAGGGTTTGAGTTGCCTTTATTTCTTATTTCTATTCAACAGATTTAAAAACAAATTGCCTTTTTCTGTAATCTGATACCTTTGGAGCACTGTTCTGTGTTCGGTTCTGTTCATTCTATTAACTTGTCTTTTCTGAGTTTTTCATACAACTTTTTTAGTTGTCTGGATACGGATTTCTATCCAAATGCAAGAGATAATTTTTTTGTTTATAACGTTTTTTGCGATACTAAACGAAGTACTTTACTATATAAAGTTTTCTTTTGCAACTCGTGCTGTTGCTGAAAGTTCTTATTGGTAAAGGTTACCCTAAATGCAATCCCTGGGTCTTTCCACGATAATTTTATCTCAGTATAAGAATGCATTTCTTTGGCAATTAACCTTAGCCCATCCCCTCATTGTTCTATGATGCCTAACCGCTTAAAAACCGGAGGAATGTAAGAACATTTGCACTTAGCTTATAAAATCGTTCAAAAATTCAGAAATTTATAATACAAGGAAAATTTAATAGCAAAGTCATTGATTAAACTTTATATAAAAAATTGTATACAATAGGGTATAACTTGCATGCTACACATATTCCCAAAAAAGCTTCCAAAAAGGAGAATAAGAACAAAATACCTGCAACAACAAAAGAACTTATAAACATACCCAGAAATGCGGTTATAAAAATCAAAAGACTAAAAACAAACCCAATACGTGCGGCAAATATTTTCGGTCCGGCGTTAATTAGTAATTCTTCTACCGACAATAATCTTATGATATTTCGCGATGAGTAGCCTAACGGACTGAACCTGGAAAGATTTCCGCTGCGTATAAAAAAGTCAACCACCAGAAAAGCCGGGATTAACCACTGGCCAGTGAAGCCAAAAAGCAGCAGCAGCAAAACAGTAAAAGCCCCGTTTACACGAGCTACCCGTTCATTTATTTTTTTATCCGAAATGGGGCAAATTGCATATGTTTTCATAACCTTTCTTATAATCGTTAATAATTGTTTTTCCCGATTTGTCGCATAAAAGACGGGACCCTGACAGTGTTACCCTCAAAAAGTTAACACTTTCGCATCACTTTTCAGGTAATCGGTCAATGGTTTACCCATTCCTTTCACCTCAAAGTCGAGGTTTTTCAGGTCTTCCACCACATCGTAAGCGCTGGCACAGGCAATACAGGCCTGAATTTCCACACCGTCCTTTTGCATGGCTTTCAGTTTTTCCCGGATTTTCAGGTTTTCAGAAACCATTTTGGCAGACGGTCCCCAAATGATAATTGTAACTTCTTTGAACCACCCGGCAGTTTTGGCTGCGTGGGCATACATTAAGACCATCCTTTCTGCGAGGTACGGGTCGTCGCTGGTCCATACAATTACTAATTTGTCGGAAGTGTTTTCCTCGCTGTTTGTTTGTGCCATTGTTTTTGAAATGTTTATAATGGAAAGAAATGTAAATAAGATGAAGAAAATTTTGGTTTTCATTTTTAAATGTTTTTTGATTTGCATTTTTGATTAAATGTCAAAAAGCGGGATGAGTTCCTGCAAACTACTGATTGTTCTTGTGGGTTGAATATTCCACGTATCAAAAACAGCATCCGGGTTTCGTTGCACCCATACCGAATTCATTCCGTAAGAAATTGCCCCGATTACATCAAAAGAGTTACTTGAAATAAGCCATGCATTGGTTTTTACAGAATTTGATTTTAGCAAAAAATGTTCGTAAACGGCAGGATTTGGCTTGAACGATTTAACATCCTCAACACTCACTACATCCTCGAAAAAATGAAGAATGCCCGCGTTCTCAAGCAAGCCTGTTACATCGGGAGCGCTTCCGTTTGAAAAAGCAAACAAGCGCAAATTTGCCGATTTTAGTTTCTCCAGACTTTCACGAACGTCAGTAAATGCTGGTAAAACCTTGTATTCGCGCATTAAACGGTCTCTGTCTTCAGGTTGAAGGTTGCATTTCAATTGTTCACAGGTAAAGTCCAGGGCATTTCTTGTACATTCCGAGAAATCAACATAATTTTTCATCAGCCCCCGACGAAACGTATATTCAAGTTGCTTCGCCCGCCAGGAGTCCATAAAGCTTATGGCCTTGTTGCCAACCAAAGTTTTAACCAAGCCTGAAATACCATTCGTATTAATTAAGGTGCCGTAAACATCAAATGCGAGAGTTATAGCCATATTTCTTATTACTTTTTCTGTTCTTTTTTTAATTCTTTCAAAACAGCAAGTAAGAGTCCGCCCGATAACCTTGTTTTATAATCCGGATTAATGTATTCAAAAAGGATTTTTCCACTGGTGTCGGTAACAAAAACAGAGGGCACCGGCAAAAAGCCATCGTTTAATCCGTCCGATTTTTCAGAAAGCATCCCGGAATATTTTTCCGGCGCGTTAAATGCAATACCGATAGCTTTAATAAGTTCCCCATCGGCATCGGAGTAAAGGCTGTAGCCCAGATTATGCTTTTCATCGGTAGCCTGCAGGTTTTCGGGCGAATCGGGGCTGATGGCAACAATCTGATAACCCAGGTTCACTACCTCACTTTGGACTCCCTGGATTTCAGCCAGATGGGCATTGCAAAACGGGCACCACCCGCCACGATAAAATAAAACCACAGAGGGTTTTTGCCTGAGTATTTCCGGCAGCTTATGTTCGCTGCCATCGGGTGATTTCAGAACCGCATCAGGTAAAATTTCCCCGTTTAATAAAGGTGAGATATCTTCTGCTTTATCCGGCAACTGGGCATAACCACTAAAACTGAAAAGGGTTGCCACAACAAATAATAAAATTAATTTCTTCATTTTTAATTTTTTAAATCCGTTTTGTTTTAAGGCACCCTCCAGAATTTCTTTTGAACCTTCCGGAGCCGATTTGATGGTGTGTAATTTAAATTGTGTCATAATTATTACTTGTATTTATTCTAAGCATATGCTTAGATAATGATTAAAAAAATTTAACTGAGTTGTTTCAAAGCCACGTCAATAAAATCTGTTAACTGGCTTTTGTCCATTGTTTTGTTGGCCACCGAAATTCCCTGCATCACGCCAAGGAAAAAACTGGCTTGCTTTTCAACGTCCGTATTCACCGGAATTTCATGTTTTGCTACAGCATTCTGCAATACCCGGAGAAGCATATTACGAAGAAAATCATAATACAGGTTTAATTCCTTTGCAATATCCGGATCTTTTTCACCAAGTTCACCTGCTGTGTTTACCACCAGGCATCCTCTTTTTACTTCGCTGCTTCTATTTAATGTTGCATTATTCAAAAAACTCTTAAGCTCGGCCAAACCAGCGCCTTCCTTTAATAAAGGTTGAAATCTGCTTTTAATAACAAACTCGCGGTATTTGCGTAAAGCGTTTATAAACAGGTTCTTTTTATTTTTAAATGATGCATAAATCGAAAACTGGTTGATGCCCATTTCCTTTTCCAGCAACCTTACCGAAGTGGCCTCATAGCCATGAACCCAGAATACGTTCATCGCTTTTTCTAAAACCAGTTCATCATCGTATGTTTTATTTCGCGGCATATTTTATTTTTGACAGTATAAAGCTAAGCAATTGCTTTGAAATATCCAAATAATATAACTAAACATTGTTCTCTTACTGCTTCGATGGGCATTTTACCGTGCCATACGAACAAAATACGCAGCAGTCGCCGGGTTTTGGTCGTAAAACAGTTTTGCAGTTTTCACATTCGTAAAAAAACTGGCAGCCATCAGTGGGCATTTCTTCTGTTTTTTGGTGGCCACATTCAGGGCAGGTTAATGTAGAGAAATACTGTATTTCCATTTGGTATTATATTTCTTTTAATCCTTCCAGCAAAGTGGGCAACAATTCTGAAACTGTAGGATGGGGAATTACCGCATTTTTCAAAACGGTGTAAGGAACATCAGCATACATAATCTGCAAAATGCTGCTGATAATTTCATCTCCGCCTACGCCCAGAATGGCTGCACCTAGTATTTTGCGACTTTCAGCATTGACAATAATTTGCATCATTCCATTGGTTTCACCTTTTTCTTTAGCTCTTGCTACCCTGCTCATGGGCATTTTTGCTTCCATAACTTTATATCCTTTTTCGAGGGCTGCCTTGCGGGTCATTCCGGCACGTCCCAAAGGCGGGTCAATGTACAGGTTATAAGTCATAATCCGGTCGGAAACTTTACGGTTTGTGTTGTTGAATTTATTGGCAGCAACAATTTCAAAATCATTGTAGGCTGTATGAGTGAAGGCCCCTTTCCCGTTGCAATCCCCCAGGGCAAAAACGCCTTTTACATTCGTTTCCAGAAAATCGTTCACCTTAATGTATCCGCGGTCGTCAATTTTAATTCCGCCGGCTTTCAGGTTCAGCGAACCGGTATTGGGTTTGCGACCCACACCAATCAGCAGATGCGAGCCGGTAACTTCCCGGCTTCCTTCTTTGCAGTCCAGTTTCAGGGTAACAGACTTATCCTGATTTTGCGTACCACCAATGCAACGGGCATCCAACTGAAATTCAATACCTTCCTCTTTCAGTAAATTCAGAATATTCTCGCTGATTTCATCGTCTTCGCGGCTTATAATTTTAGAACTTTTTTCAATAATGGTTACTTTGCTTCCAAACCTCCGGAACATTTGGCCAAACTCCAGCCCGATGTAACTTCCGCCGATAATTACCAGGTGTTCCGGCAATTCTTCAAGCTGAAGTATGGTCTCGTTGGTCAGGTAGTCCAGCTTCTCAAATTGCTCGGGAATAACGGGCCTGGCCCCGGTGTTGATATAAATTTCCGGGGCGGTGAGTTCTTCTTTATTAACAGCAATTACTTTTTCTCCTGTAAAACTTGCTTTCCCTTCAAAAAAAGTGATGTTTTCTTCCTTTTCCACGCCGGAACTTATTCCGTCAACGGATTCCTGCACGATTTCATCTTTACGGCTTTTTATTTTTTTCAGCTCAGCCGATGCACCTTCAGGTATATTTACTCCAAGGGCAGCTCCATTACGGGCATCCCATATACGGCGGGCGCTGGCCACATAGGCTTTTGTAGGGGTGCATCCATCATTTACACATGTTCCTCCAAAATGTACTTTTTCAATAAAAGCTACTTTATTTCCTTTGGCGGCCAGTTTAAATGCCAGTGGTGTGCCGGCCTGACCTGAACCGATAATAATTGCATCAAATTTTTTCATCTGTTATATTATTTTTTTATGATCAGAAAGAACTTACCATTCGCAAATAATCATGTTCCATTGTATGATAATGATTATTTGCTCATTGACGTTTCATTTTGTTTTAATATTTACTTTTTTCCACAACGAATCCACGAAGTAATTCCGTTGGTCGGTGAAATTTTGAACCACTTTAAAACCGTAATTTAATGCCAGTTTTTCAATGGTTTGAATGCCATATTTTCGTGAGCGTTCCATAAAAACAGCTTCCCATTTTTCAAAATGGAATTCTTTTTCGAGTGCACCAATCTGAACAGTTTGTTCGGTATTTGAAATCAGGAAACTTTTTACTTCACCTGTTTGCGGATTGTAAGTAGTTTGCTGTTCGAACTGCCGGATGTCGAAATCAGCATCCAGTTCACGATTGATACGCACGAGGTGGTTCAGATTGAAACGGCGTGTGTGCCCGTGCGGGTCGTTGTACGCATTCATGATTACCCTGGGTGATTTTTTCAGGTCGACTCCAATCAAAACTTTATCGCCGGGATTTGAATAGGCTGATAGCTGACTCAAAAATTCAGTTGTTTCATTTTCAGAAAAATTCCCGATATTCGCCCCCAGAAAAAGGATGATTTTTTGAATGGAAGCATGTCCATTCAGGTTTTTTAACTTTCTGAAATAATCACCGGTTTTGGCTTCAACTTGTAAAGTTGGCAACTCTTTTTTCAGGCTCTCCACCAGTTCGTGGTTGGCTTTGGCACTGATATCAACGGGTGTGTATTGAAAGTTGATGCCCTTTTCAACCAGGTGCTTTAGAAGGATTTTGGTTTTTAATCCATCGCCTGAGCCCAGTTCCACCAGGTTAAACAGCTTGTTTTCCGGGCAGATTGCCTGTGTGATTTTCTCTTTTTGCGATGCAAATATTTCATGTTCGCAATCGGTGAGGTAATACTCGGGCATGTTCATGATGTCCTGAAAAATCCGGCTTCCTTCGTCATCATAAAAATATTTTGACAACAGGTATTTTGGATTTGAGGAGAGCCCTTTTAATGTGTCAGTGGCTAATTGTGAAAGAAGTATTTTTTGTTCCATAATCATTTTTTGCTCGCAAAGGCGCAAAGACGCAAAGTTTTATAAGTTATTGACTATGCGCGTTATTCCGTCTTTTATTAGTTTTTCATTAAAATTTATCAATAAGCCTAATTTCAGTCAGGTAATTCTGAGATATGTCAAAAGTTTTTTTGGATGAACAGGTGCAATTAATTCGACTGATTTGAGTTCAACAATTACTTTATCTTCCACTATTAAATCAGCGCGAAAACCGATATTCATTTTTATGGCTTTCCAAATGACGGGCATAGGTTTTTGGCGTTCAACCTTTAATCCCAGATTTTGAAGTTCATAAGCAAGGATTTCCTCGTACACCGATTCCAGCAAGCCTGGGCCGAGTTCAACATGTATGTTGTAGCAGGAATTCACAATAATCTTTGCAATCTCGTTTTCAGTCATAATTTGATATTTTTTTCTCTCTTGGCGGCTTAGCGA
>NZ_JBSQIC010000018.1:0-51451 GCF_055108615.1 Tangfeifania sp.
TTCGTTTCATAATCAGAAGTTGGCTTCAAAATTACCCAAAAAAATTTGCATCCCGAATAATCTGCCAATTAAGTTCTGTGAGAACAGGTCCGGTTAAAATAACACTCGCATATATTATGACATTAATTCGTTCTCTTTTTTTGGACTTCAAACGAATAAAATATTATATTTGCACCCGCAAAATAAATGGTGGATGTAGTTCAGTTGGTTAGAACGCTGGATTGTGGTTCCAGAGGTCGTGGGTTCAAATCCCATCTTCCACCCCAAAATTTAAAAGCAGTTTGAAAGTTCAGGCTGCTTTTTTTGTGCCCAATTATTATTTCGATTTGTAAAACTGCCACGAGGTAACGTAATTTTTCATGAATACGAACCACCACACAAAAAAATTATTGCTCCGGGGTGAGAAGTCAGGGTCTTTTTCGGTTCCGGGAAAACGGTGGTGCTGTTAGTGTTTTTTACGTAAAACATTGTACGATAAAAATGCAAAAAGTTTGGTTGACAGATGTCCGATAAAATTGTTCAGTCTTCTGTTTTTTGCCACTGTGCCGTGCATGGAATCGTGATCTGTAATAAAAAGCCCGGTATATAAATAGGCCTGAATTAAAATGTGAAGGTAAAACCAGGGCGACTACAAATCGGGCTCCACCATGAAAAGGGAATAGAGCAAATGCCCCAGCCAGACTATTAAAACTACTATTGCGACAAAAACACCCATAACACTCTTTTTTTACAGGTGCAATATAATGCAATTCCTTAAAAATTAAGAATATCCTTCAAATTTTTATACCCGTTTTTACTCACTTTCAGTTTTGTTTTGTCGTGCAGAATAACAATGTACGATTCCTTTTCGTACTGCTGAATTTCGTTGATTTCATCTACCTTAACAATATAGGAGCGGTGGATGCGGATAAAATTTTTGGGGTCGAGCGCGCTTTCGAAATACTTCATGGTTTGTTGTTTCATGTGGCGCCCGTTTTGGGTGTAAATCATTACATAATCGTCCATCGACTCAATATACCGCACATCGCTTGCAGGAATGATGTTGATTTTATGGCGGTCCTTTACCACAATACGGTCGAGGTACTCCCCTTTCGGGTATTCGCTCACTTTTTCGGCAACATCGGAAACACTGCCTTCGTTTTCAATCCGCTCCGCCACCTTCCCAATGGCTTCGTTCAGGCGTTCCCTGGAATAAGGTTTCAGCAGGTAATCGGCTGCATTGTATTCAAACGCCTTAATGGCATATTGGTCGTAAGCAGTGGCAAAAATAATGTGCGGTTTATGGTCGAGTAACTCCAGCATTTCAAAACCGGTAATTTTGGGCATCTGAATATCCAGGAAAACCAGGTCCGGTTTCAGTTCGTTGATCATTTTCACCCCTTCGAAACCGTTTTCACATTCAGCTACAACTTCAATGTTTTCAATATCTTTCAGGAATGATTTCAACAGGTTGCGGGCCAGTTCTTCGTCTTCAACAATAATGGTTTTCAGTTTTTCCAGCATGGTTAATTTTTTTGTGGTATTGCCAAAGTTACCTTAAAATCTGTTTTGTTGTCTTCCACTTTCATTAAAAGCGGATTGTTGTAAATAATTTGCAAGCGGTCGCGAATGTTGCGCAATCCTATTCCTTCGCCCCGTTTACTAAGCGCTTCCGGGTCGTAATTATTTTGAATGACCACCTCGAGCATATTATCTTTCATTTTGCAACGCGTAACAATATCAATCGGTTCGGTTGCCTCGTAAACACCATATTTAATGGCATTTTCGTAAAGGGGCTGCAAAATCATGTTGGGGATTTCGGCATCGAGGCACGCTTCATCCACCTCAAAAACCGGGTTGAGCTTTTTACCAAACCTTACTTTTTCAATCTGCATATAAAGTTTGTTGTTCTTCAGCTCCTCGCGAAAAGGCACCTTTTCAACCTGATCGTGTTTCAGTGAATAGCGCATCAGGTTCGACAGGTTGATCACCATTTCCTGGGCTTTCACCGGGTCGGCCATGGTTAAAGATGAAATGCTGTTGAGGCTGTTGAACAAAAAGTGCGGGTTGATTTGCGATTTCAGGGCATGCAATTCAGCCTCTTTTACCAATCCTTTCAGTTTTCCTTCGTTGCGTAGTTTTTCTTTAAAACCCTCGTAATAATTAACGGCGTAAAAAAACACCACATAAATAATGTATAAAGTATATCCCATAAAAATATTTATAGGAATGCGATTTTCGATATAAACTGATGATTGAGGATGGAGCAGTTTAATGAAAACAACACCGATGTAGAGGCAAACCAGGACAATAATAGTAGCTGCAATAAAATGTGAAAGAATTACCCGGGGCACACTGTTGTTTTCGAGGGTTGAAAATTTAATCACATACCAGATTGAGGTGCCAACAATGGCAAACAAAAACGGGAGTGCGAAAAATTCTAAGGCAGCAGTTCCGGGGTCAACATTGAATGAATACCACTTTAAAAGAACCGTAGCGATTCCGGTTGCAATCCAAAACAGCAAATAATAAATTACCAACCGGGGTTTTGATAAAAAAGGATGTTTAAAGTTCATAACTGGTTTCTAAAATCATAAATGCAGTGAAGGCGAATTTACTGATATTTCACTTCTACGCCGCCAAAAGCACAAAATCCTTTTATTACCAATGTTTTTGAGTTGTCGGTTATCACATCGTGGGCAGTCATTCCCCGCTTGTCATCAAAAGCACCAAAAATAGCAGTAACTTCATTTTTCACCGACCAGTCCGGCGGAACCTTAAACCCGCTACCGCCAAAAACGCAAACAGATTCAATTACTGCTCCGTTTTCAGATAATCTCGTCTGGCGCAGATCGTATTCGGCCCCGCCAAAGATGGAGGTTATTTTTCCGCCCAAAAAGTTATTGGAATTCACAAAAACTTCCCTGCCACCAAAAATCACAAAGTCATCGAAATAATCAACAGAACACTTATTTCCATTCGCATTTTCCGGTACTCCTCTCCCCTTTCGGTAGGTAAGCAGAAGCGCAACTCCAATTCCAATAATCAACAAAGGCCAGCCAATACGACGCAATTCTTCGGGAATAAAAACTATATCGGGGATCATAAAAAAACCTCCAATAACAATCAGGATAGTACCAGATGTTCGGTTTCCACCAATCATTGAAAATACACCAATCCCAATTAGCAGCATTTTCCATGAAATAAGGACATCGTTCCAGGTATCAGGAATAATATCCAGTTTCACCAAAATCCAGAACACGCCCAGGGCTATTAAAAACAACCCAAACAAAATCCTCTTATTCGATACAGTCTCGTTTTTCATCTCTTCTTATTCAAAGCGTTTCTTTTTCCATGTTACATTCTCCGGTTAATTTTAAACCAAATATATAAATGAAAAAATGGAAACCGACTTAACATTCGGTTAACACAGGAAATGAATCGGTAAAAAGTTTATATCACGTGTAATTTAAGAAAATTTTATTTGAATTGTATTTATTTGTTTTTCTGCATTTTGGCCCACGAATCGCGCAGTGGCACCGTCCGGTTAAACACAGGTTTGCCGGGCGCGTAGTCGTAATCAGCATTAAAATACCCTACACGTTCAAACTGGAAATGGTCCAGTGGTTTGGCATCTTTCACAAACGGCTCGATATAACATTCCGGCAAAACCTTCAACGAATCCGGGTTCAGAAACTCTTTAAAATCCACATCTCTATGGCCGCTGGGGTCTTCATCGTTAAACAGCCTGTCGTACAATCTCACTTCGGCTTTAACCGCATGTTTTGCCGACACCCAGTGCAGTGTGGCTTTCACTTTCCGGCCATCGGGTGAATTTCCTCCGCGCGATGCAGGATCGTAAGTACAGCGCAGTTCGGTAATTTCTCCATTTTCGTCCTTCACCACCTCGTTACAGGTAATAAAATAGGCATAGCGCAAGCGCACTTCGCGGCCGGGTGCCAAACGGAAAAACTTGCGCGGCGGGTCTTCCATGAAGTCGGCACGCTCAATGTACAGTTCTTTTGAAAACGGAACTTTACGGGTTCCCATGCTCTCTTCTTCCGGGTTATTTATGGCATCCAGTTCTTCCTCCTGATCGTCGGGGTAGTTGGTAATCACCACTTTCAACGGATCCAAAACGCCCATAACACGTTGAACGGTTTTGTTCAGGTGCTCCCGAACGCTGTATTCCAGCAGCGACACATCAATCATCCCGTCCACTTTTGTTACGCCAATCCTGTCGGAAAAGTTCCGAATCGACTCAGGCGTATAACCCCTGCGGCGAAGTCCGGTAATTGTAGGCATCCGGGGATCGTCCCAGCCGTTAACATAGCCTTCTTTCACGAGTTCGAGCAGCCGGCGTTTACTCATAATGGTATAGGTCAGGTTCAACCGGGCAAACTCAATCTGGCGCGGGCGGTAATCGCCTTCCTGCAACTGATCGATAAACCAGTTGTAAAGCGGGCGGTGTACTTCAAATTCAAGCGTACAAATGGAATGCGTAACTCCTTCCCAGTAATCGCTCTGCCCGTGGGCAAAATCGTACATGGGGTAAATGCACCATTTATCGCCTGTGCGGTGGTGCGGGGCTTTCATAATCCGGTAAATAATGGGGTCGCGCATGTGCATGTTGGGCGAGGCCATATCAATTTTTGCCCGCAAAACATGGGAGCCTTCATCAAACTCGCCGGCAGCCATTTTTTTAAACAATTCCAGGTTTTCTCCGGGTGTCCGGTTCCGGCACGGGCTTTCGTAACCGGGCCGTGTGGGCGTTCCTTTCTGGGTGCTGATGGTCTCAGCATCCTGATCATCAACATAAGCTTTGCCCTCATTCACAAGCTGAATGGCAAAATCATACAATTTATCGAAGTAATCGGAGGCAAAAAACAGCCGGTCTTCCCAGTCGAATCCCAGCCAGCGAACATCTTTTTTGATTGAATCGACGTATTCCATTTCCTCTTTGGTAGGATTGGTATCGTCGAACCGAAGATTGCATTTGCCGCCAAATTTCTCAGCAATTCCAAAATTAAGGCAAATCGACTTTGCATGCCCGATGTGCAGATAGCCATTGGGCTCCGGGGGAAAACGGGTGTGCACCCTGCCCTTGTTTTTTCCCTGCTCTAAATCTTCTTCAATCTGTAAATGAATAAAGTTCGATTTTTTCGCCGGTTCGTTGTTCTCGTTATTTGCCATATTGCTACTATTTAAACGCTTGTTATCAATGACCGCAAAATTAAGAAAAGGTTTTTCAGAACAATTAACGGGCTGGTAATTTCTTCGCTTTAATCACTTATTCTTAATTTCACCGAAAAAAGAATGGGATTGATTGAAATTGAAGGAATGCACTTTTTTGCCTTCCACGGTCATTTTGAAGCAGAGCGCGTAGTTGGAAATGATTTCCTGGTAGATGTTTCATTAAAAACCGATTGCACAGCCGCTGCCAAATCAGACAACCTGGATGATGCACTGAATTACCAGGCGGTTTACGACCTCATAAAAATGGAGATGAAAATAAAATCGCACCTCCTCGAAAACGTGGCCGGGCGCATCCTCGATGCATTATACAATGAATTCCCGGTTATTAAAAACGCTAAAGTAAAAGTCTCGAAACTGAATCCCCCCATGGGTGGCCAGATTGAAAAGGCCAGCGTTACTTTATCCCGCTAAATATAAAATTGCATTTCAACCTCAGATGTTGAATAACAACTTTTTTACCTGATAAAAATCTGACTTTCTCTTATGGAACTTTCTTATTTTTGAGTCGAATTTTTAAACCAAAGCCATGTTTACATCATTCAACAAGTTAAACGAAGGTGGATGTGCAGACACCCCAAAAGCCAGCCGGAAAAACGAACTGCACGAAGGCCCGAACCCGAAAGTTGCTGAACGCGGCAACCAGTTGCACCGATGGGCCAACGGGAAAATTTTGTCGCATAAAAATTCCCCGCCGGGAACAACTTCGATAACAAAAATTATTGGTCCTGCCCGCCGGCATAAAATGCTGAACAATAGGTATTCATCCGGCCTCTCTAACCCGGATTATTCACAAATAATATATTTTGAGGAGCTATGAGTTTTGGTTAATTTTTATTTCACGCAGAATTCCAAAATAAAAGAATCGCTAAAATCACAAAGAAAAAACAAATGAATGAGAATGATATGGCTTGGTCACCTATTTGAAATTATCAGGAATAAAACCGGGACTGCTAATAAATTTCAACTCAAAAATGTTAAAGGATAACATTTACGGGGTGGTCAATAATCTTTAAACTTAGCGCTTTTTGCGCATTTGATTTTGCGTGTCTTTGCGTGGAAGATTTTACCGGCACTTCAAAATAATAATTAGCCATCCGGAAAAATTGTTTAAGGGGAAGGTATGGTTGTAAAAGCATTTTTCTTAAATTTGCAGTCCCATTTTAGAAATGGTTTCCTGGCCGAGTGGCTGGTCCCGAGTATTCGGGAAAAACCGCGTAAGGCTTCGGGGAATTGAAATAAACAAAATATGGTCTCTTGGCCGAGTGGCTAGGCAGCGGTCTGCAAAACCGCGTACGGCGGTTCGAATCCGCCAGAGACCTCAACATCCGGCAACAGTTTTTACAAACAGTTGCCGGTTTTTTTTCAAAGTGACCCTTGAAATGAGCATCACTTAAATAAAAAAAAGCTCCGGCGTTAACCGAAGCTTTTTAATTTTTGGTGACTCAGCTGGGTCTCGAACCCAGGACCCCATCCTTAAAAGGGATGTGCTCTACCAACTGAGCTACTGAGTCATCCTTTTGGTGTCCTTTGTTTGTCAAAGGCGGGTGCAAAAGTAATATTTATTTTTTTTCATACAAACCGAGCTGGTAATTTTTCCTAAAAAAATTGGTGTTACTTAACTGTATTGTCCAGGGGCATGCCCAGTCTTTCGTATAAGTTTCTGCGGGCAGCTTTATCTTTTTCAAGGATTTTTTGCGCGTGTTGTGCAACTTCTTTTGCTACTTTCCGCGGTACAACCACCACACCGTCGCCATCGGCAACTACTACATCACCCGGGCAAACCAGCACACCGCCAATATCAACCGGGCGGTTTACTGATTCCAGTTCATTCCGGCCGGGACGTATGCCGCGGCCTTTTTTACGCAGGTAAAGCGGAACTTTTTGCAGGGCAATTTCGTCGGTGTCGCGCGAGCTGGCATCGGTAACAACACCCACAGCCCCCAGCGATACCCAGTACAGGATATTGTTGGACCCGATTGAACCAATATCCCTGTCCTCCACGTCATCGAGGACAACCACGGAACCCTCCTTGATTACTTCAGCGAAGGCTTCGGTTGACCAGGTGCTGTAAAAGTTTCCTTCCCAGGCGGCAAAATCCTCATTCGGTTCCGGCCTGTCGGGACGTTGCGTGGGAACATAGCGGGCAGTAACGGCAATACCACGGATAACGTGCGACATGTTTTCGGTATCTACCCAATCGGGATGTATTTCATGACTTACCAGCCCGGTGTTGGGCAGGCCAACCATGTCCATCCCGTCGGAAACATCGGCCACGCGCAAATCCTCGTAAAGCTTCAGGATTTCGTTGTTTTCTTCCTGCGAGTAAGTTTGTGTTTCAATTAAATTCACACCTTTTTCAAGTTGCTCTTTTGATTGCCCAAATGTTGAAATACAGGCAAACAAAAATACCGCGAGTAAAAAATAGTTTTGTTTCTTCATGATTTAAAATAATTTAGATGAATTTTGAAATATACTGATTTAATTTTATTCGTTCTGATAAGGTAAAGATGAATGGTGCAGGTTTATTTTTAATGCCCCGTTTTTTGACCGGAAAAAGCCGAGGGTGAATTCAACTTTTGTTTCGGTTCCCTGGTAGTTAGTGAAAAAATAGTTGCCCATTGCAACGGCTTGTTTTTCATTTAAGATAAACCCGGCATTTTTGAAACGTACTTTTTGCCAGGGTTCAAGCGCAAAGCCTTTGTCTTCCGGGAAATCTGGATTTTGACCGATGAAATAGGAGACGGCACTTTCCCGGGTTAACCGGAATTGCTGCCTGCTGGCTTTTGTGGGATTAAACAGCACCGGACCTTCGTGGTAACCATAAAGTTCATCAACCAGCAGCCGGGCAGTTTTTTCGTAATCCTTTTTTTCACGATAATCCACTCCGAGTTTCACAATTTGGTTGCCCCATCTGTTTTGGGCTTCGAGTATTTCTTCCTGTTTAATCATGAAAATAAAATTTCATACATTCAAAATACTAATTCACTGGTTAATATCCAAATATTGTTTTTTGCCATCTGTTAGTTGAGTTGTAGCTCCATTAGTTTTTTTACCTGGTCAACGGTCATTTTTTTGGCAATAATTTTTTTGTTTTTATCTAAAATATAGAGTCCGGGTGTTTTTCGTGCATCGTATAATATTTTAAAGCGCGAAACATGATGCTCGTCCCACACATTTATCCAGTCGAACAATGCATGTTTGGTCAAAAAATCGCCCCATTCCTTCTTATTATCCATGCTGTAAATGGCAAAAACTTCCAGTCCTTTGTCCCTGAATGGTTTGTAAACTTCTTCGTACAGTTTGGGCACAAAAACTTTGCAATGTGAGCAGCCCGGTTCGTAAATCACCACGAGGGTATATTTTGCATCAATTTCGTGTAGGTTGCGGAATTCGCCCTCGTATGTTTCGAGGGTAAGGTCGGGAGCGGTTTTGCCAATGAGGTTATTTTCTGTAAAAAGCACGTTCTCCCTGATCTTTTCCATCGATTCTTCTGTAGCCCAAAATGCCTGTCCCGAAAAATAATATTTGCGGGCAATGTCCACAAACAGGGCATCCATTCCCATAATGTTGCTGTTGATGCTGCTGTTCAGAAAAAACGAGGTGGCAAACTGAAAAATACGTTTGTGCGGCTTCACTTCTTCAATAAAGTTGACAACATACGGTTTAATCGAATCGTAGTGTTGAAAGAGTACTTTGGTAAACCATGTTTCCAGCTTGTTTTTAAAGAAAGGAGTATATAAAAAACGTTCGTCGGTGTAATCGAAATTATCCCAGAAGTGTTCGCGTTGGTAGTAATAGCGGGCATTTGTAAGCAGTGAATCGTTGTTTTGAACTTCGGGCGGCAGTGTGGAAACATCGAGCGCAGGCACATGATTGGCTTTCACAAATTTGGCCAAAAACCAGTCGGGGTGCCCGGTTTCAATTTGCTCCCATTTTTCATGAAGTTGATTTGTCAGTTCCGCTAATTCTTCCTGAAGTTTTTCTTTTTCGTTGCCTGTTGCTGATTTGATTTGTTCCCGGACGGCTGTCCCTTTTTGCTGAAGGTTTTGAAGGAAAACCACATAATCGGCAAATGCACCGGTTTCTTTAGCGCCTTCGATCTCCATGGTGTGCGAAGAAAATGAGTTATTGGAAAGGGTGAATTGCTGATCGGCGCCCAGGAGAAAATCGAAATGATTATCCTGGTCCTGGTAAATTTTATACAATCCCTGCGGAAGCAAAGTGTCGGTGCTGAATGTTCCCCAGCCGTCACTGTTCATCTGGATGGTATCAACCGAATAAATGTTCCCCAGGTAATAATTGGCCAGTAAAATTTTTTTGCCGGCTGCGGGTTTCAGCTTAATCTCAATTTGTGTTTGCTGGCCCCAAACAGCCATCGAAAATAGTGAGAGAAGTAACACGAATGTGTTTTTCATTACAGGCGGATTTTAAAATTTCACTGCAAAATATTTCATCAAAAATAAAGTTTTATCTGAAAAGTTGCGATTGTAACCTGTATTTTCGGAATGAATCGGTAAATTCAGCCGCACCTAAAATTTTTTCAATGCTGTCAGTAAACATCCCGGTATATAACATCGATGCACGTCCTTTGGTTTTGCAACTGTCGGAGCAGGCAAAAAAGCTGGATTGCCCTGTTGAAATCAGGGTTTACGATGATGGATCGGAAGAGCGGATCAAAAAAATTAACCGGGAAGTGAGCAAAATTCCGCAAGTTGTTTATGTTGAAATGAATGAAAACTTCGGGCGCGCTGCCATCCGCAATAAAATGGGGCACGATTCCGGATACAAATACCTGTTATTTATCGATGCCGATTCAGCAATTATTTCGGAAAAATACCTGGAAAATTATCTCGGGAATGTACAGAATGCCGATGTGTTGTGCGGGGGAACGGCCTACCCACCAAATCCGCCCGAAAACCGGGATAAAATGCTTCGCTGGCTTTACGGGACAAAACGGGAAGCTATATCGGCAACACAACGAAATGAAAAAAAGGGATTTATTATAACCTCCAATAATTTTTTAATTAAAAAACAACTTTTCACGGAGGTGCATTTCAGGGAGAATATTGGGCGCTACGGGCATGAAGACACGTTGTTGGGATACGATTTGTACCGGCACGGCGTTTTACCTGTGCATATTCAAAATCCGGTGGAGCATACCGGTTTGGAAGATGCGCGTACATTTCTGACAAAAACGAAAACCGCGCTCGAAAATCTCCGTTTTATTACCCATGAAATATTGAATGAAGCCCCGGAATTTATTCAGCAGGTGCATTTTCTCAGCAAGTACAAAAGAATTACAAAGTTGATTCCTGCGTTTGTGTTTCGTATTTTCTATTCAGCTTTTCACGGAGCTGTGGAGAAAAATTTAACCGGTAAAAACCCTCGTCTGTTCTGGTTCGATTTGTACAAGCTTTGTTTTTATTCCACAAACAAAAACCGCGAGCCTTAATTCTACTTTGACAAAAAAGTTAAATCTGTCAAAGTTGACCCGCGACTAAAAAATTTACAATTTATTTCTTATTGTTCAGTCCAGTTTTATTTGTCCGTAGCGGCTTTTTACAACTACTGTTCCGCCATTGCCAGTCCCAACTTTTCCTTCAATTGTGCGGGTTTGATTTTCGTTCATCCGGTTGCCGGTAAAATCGTCTTCAGGATATGAAATGCCGCAGTATTCGCAAGTGGCATCAACCGAATAGGTGGCATCACCGAGCCCCAGTGAAACCTGCCCGTAGCTGTTGGTAATTGAAATGGAATCGAAATTTTTGGACACTCTGTTCACCCTGATTCCGCCGTAGCCTGCATCAATGTTCAGCCGCTGCAAAAGCTCGTCGATTTTTATGTGGGTATATTTTGTTTCGCCCGAAAAACTGCCAATTTCTTCAAAGTTGAAAGTATCATATTTTGATGCTGTTTCAACCGTGCTGGCTTTTCCCAGGTTGATGACTGTATATTTTGAGTTCAACAGCAGATCATCGGTTTCTCCCAGGTTCATGGTGGAGTATTTTACTTCCACATCCAAATCGTTTGAAAGGCTGATGTCGGCTTTTCCATAGGCAAGTGAAACATCCATTGTTCCGTTGGCCGGTGTGTTCAGTTCATTGGCAGTGAAGTTTCCGTACTGAATATCGAACGTTCCGTTGGCGTTAAGCACATTTACCATGGTATTTCCATATTTGTTGGAGATATCGAGGTTTTTGTCGGTAGGAATGTTTACCAGGTAGTCGATACTGAAATCCCTGCGGCTTTTAAAATCACTGTCAATACGGGTTTCAGCCGAAACAGTGTTTCCGCTTTTCGAAAAAATGACGTTAATCTGATCGAGCAGTTCATCAGCCCGCGATTCGTTGGGCGCATCTACGGTAATTACCACGCCGATGGTAACATTGTTTCCGCCCTGGTTGGTTACCTTCACTTCGCCAAATTTGTTGTTAATTTTCAGCGTTTCAACACTGCGGGCAGGCCACGATTCGTTGTACTCTTTTGTTTTTTCTTCGGCTAAGGCTGAAGTCCCGGCGGTTAAAAAACCTGCAAGGAATAATACGGTTATAATTCTAAATTTCAGTTTCATCTCATTATATTTTTAATTTTTAATGTATTCGATGCAACTCGCATAAATTATATTTCCTCTGTTTTAGAAGAATTTATTTTGCTCGTTTCATGACTTTCGTTTTTTTGTTTCACTTCTTCTAATTTATCCACAATCATATTTATAAGGCTGAGTTTTGTCTGGTAATACTCGAGCATGGCATTTATTACCCGTTCGTCGTTAGGGTTGGCAGCCAAATCGTTCTGGAGTTTTTGGTAAACGGTTTCGAATTCAGCCAGCTCGGTATCCATCATTTGTTGCTCTTCTTCGGTAATGAGCCCTTCTGCAGCCATTTTTTCCCACTGGTTCAGTCCGCTGTTTATGGCGTTGGTATAATAAAATTCTACCTCTTCATATTCGTCAGAAACCGATGCAAGGCTTACCTGCTCACGGGCAGTGGCCTGCATTGATTGTTCTTTTTCGGGCGAAAACCAAATGATTCCCTGGTTAACGGCCAGGAAAACAAATATGACTGCAGCGGCAACTTTCCACACAACGTTCATCGAGAAGGTGCTTTTTTTGTGCTGCTTTTCCAGTTTCTCCTCAAACCGTTCGAAATGTCCTTCGGGAGGTTCGTTGTCGTTCAACTCCTTCAGATTTTTCAAAATCAGTTCTTCTATGTAATCTTTTTTATTCATAATTAATTTTATACAGTGTATCCAATTTTTTTTGCTGTTTCCGGTTCAATGACGAAAGCTTTTTGCGAATGTTGCATCCGGCATAAAATTATTTCTGTTTTTTCAGAAATTTATTACAGAACGAGTGAAGCAGGTTCATAACGGCCTCACCCTGGTAGTTGATACGTTCGAAAAAACGGGAGTAAATGTTAGTATTTTTGTTAAATCCAATTTCTGAATGATCTTGTTTGATTTTTGAATTGAGCGCGTAGAAACTTTTTCGAATGTGTGCAGTTCCTAAATTTTCGGGACCGGCGGGTTCAACCAAAACAAAGGGAATCTGCATTTTAAAAGCTTCTTAGAGTGAATTGTAATACTGAACAAGCTCGGCCATCCGTTCGGGTTTATTGGGCTTTACTTTATTCTTTTTAATGAATGATCGTACTTCTTTTTTATGATTTGGAAATACTTCTTCCAAATCTTTTTTACGCGAAATCATAACAGCGGGTTCTTTGCCAACCCGAATGTAATAATCGTCTGATTTACGAATAAATTTCGGAGGTTCGGCCTCCTGGTAGGCTGCAGGTTCTTTGGCATCTTCAAAAAGCACCTGCGGACGTGCCAGCAAAACAGCCCGATCACCCGATTCTAATTCCCTGAAAAAACTGCGGCGAATTTTTCGCGATAACGTATATGGTGCATAAACCATTTTATAATCGCCGAATTCAACTTTCTCAACTGTTTCGGGAGCTGCCAGTGCCTGCACCGGACCATCGCCGGCTTTAAATTCAATTTGTTCGTTAAAAATATTGTACCGCAGAGGAACGTCAACATATTTGGTTTGCGAAGTGGTATAAATGGTACCTTCAATAAATTCATCGTTTAAATAGGGAGAACCTTCAATGTCGTTTTCAGTGAGCATGGTTTTCAACTCACCTCTTGCAATTTTTGTTGAGTTGTAAAAATCGATAGCTTGCCTCGTTTCGTATTGTGCCTGTGACTGAAAAGCGAAACCAAGCAAAATGGAAAACAACAGAAACCAGGTGAATCGTATCATATTTATAAGCATTAATTTGCTGTGTTTAAAAATGCGAATAAATTATTGATTTTGAAAAAAAAGGTGAAATGAATAATATTGATACAGTGAAAAATAAGTTAATAAACTGAATTTCAAATCTGAATGACAAGAGCGTGTTGGAACAAATTGACGCCTTCAGAATAAATCAAAAATCAGGATTCAATCAACTTTCCGTTGAAAATCAAAATGCAATAGATGAAGGCTTGGCGCAATTGAACGAAGGAAAATACTCCACCTATTCCGAAGCAAGAAAACGCATAAACTCCAAGCTTAAAAAAATGATTTAGCTTTCGGGGAAACAAAATGAATCCCAACACATTAAATATTTAGGTCGAAAATTTACACCAGCCCTGAAAATCCCATAAAAGCCATGGCCAGGATTCCTGCAGCAATCAAAGAAATCGGTGTTCCTTTCAGGCCTTTGGGAACATTTTGCAGGTCGAGGTGTTCCCGGATACCTGCAAAAAGAATCAGTGCCAGTCCAAATCCAATGGCATTGGCAATGGCAAAAATTACGCCTTCAACCAGGTTAAAATCTTTTTGAATGGTAAGAATAGCCACACCTAAAATGGCACAGTTGGTTGTAATCAGCGGGAGAAAAATCCCCAGTGCCTGGTACAATGCCGGGCTCACTTTTTTGAGGATAATCTCAACCAACTGAACCAGCGAGGCAATCACCAGAATGAAAGCGATGGTTTGCAGGAATGCCAGTCCGAAGGCATCGAGGATATAATTCTGAATGAGGTAGGTAACAATAGTTGCCAGCACCATTACAAAAGCCACTGCGCCGGTCATGCCAATCGCAGTTGACAGCCTTTTGGAAACCCCCAGAAACGGGCAGATTCCCAAAAATTGCATCAATACAATGTTGTTTACAAAAATGGCCCCGATTACAATAACAAGATAATTCATAATTTATCCTCCTAATCTTTTTTAATGCGGTTGATGATTGCGATTAAATACCCCAAAACAATAAAAGCACCCGGCGCAAGCACGAAAAGCAGTGTGACGTAGTTTTCCGGGTATATTGTAATACTGAATAGCTTTCCGCTTCCCAGCAGTTCCCTGATTCCACCCAGCAGAACCAGTGCGAAACTAAATCCGAACCCAATTCCGAAACCATCTACCACCGACGAAACCAGGTTGTTTTTTGAAGCAAATGCCTCGGCGCGCCCCAAAACAATACAGTTTACAACAATAAGAGGAATGAACAGCCCCAGGCTTTTAAAAAGTGATGGAAGATAGGCCTCCATTATCAACTCGACAATTGTTACAAAAGTGGCTATGATGACTATGAAACTTGGGATTCGTACTTTCTCGGGGATTTGCTTTTTTATGATGGATACCACCATGTTCGACATCACCAGCACAAATGTGGTGGCCAATCCCATTCCGAGTCCGTTAATTGCCGATGAGGTAACCCCAAGAGTGGGGCACATACCCAGCAACAATACAAAAACCGGGTTTTCCTTGATAAATCCTTTGGTGAAATTTTTCCACTGATTCATAACCTGTATTTTATTGTCCGGACGAACCGGTATTTTCAACTACATTATTTTTATATGCATCGTAAGCGCGGTTAAGCGCCTCCAGAAAAGCCCGCGAAGTAATCGTGGATGCTGTAATGGCATCGATATCGCCGCCGTCTTTCGAAACCTCGAACCGGTACGATTCAGGGTTTTTCCCAATTACACTTTGTTCCGGTTTTTCAGTACTACGGAACCATTCATTCATTTTTGAGCCCAGTCCCGGGGTTTCGGCATGTTCAAGTACCTCGTATCCTGAGAAATTTCCCGATTGGTCAATTCCTGCCATAATGGAAATATAACCGTTGAAGCCGTTGTTGGTGAATGTTTTAACGGCATAACCAACCAGTTCGTCCCCTTTGTATGCCGGGAAAATTTCAATGGTGTCTTCACTGTTTTCGGCTGCAATTTTATAGGTTTCACCCAGTTCTTCGAAATCGGGCAATACTTTTTCAATCGCTTCGCTCTGGGCTTTCAGTTTTGCCATTTCAATGGCATCTTTCGTCATGTCGTAAACAAAACCGAGCGCAGCAGCGGCAAAAAAGGTAACCATGAAAAGCGTGATTACCATATTTTTAAAAGATGATTCACGATTTGCCATATCTATTTTCCTCCAAATCGTTTAGGTTTCACATAATTGTTAATAAGCGGCGTAAAGGCATTCATAATAAGAATGGCAAACGAAATTCCCTCGGGGTAGGCACCAAACAAACGGATGCTGATGGTAATGGCACCAATTCCCACTCCGTAAATTATTTGTCCGCGTGGCGTCATGGGAGAAGTAACCATATCGGTAGCCATAAAAATTGCCCCCAGCATAAGCCCCCCGGTTAAAAGATGGTAAACGGGATTGATGTAACTTTGCGGGTCGGCCAGCCAGAATATACCTGCAATTATCGCAACCGAGCCGATAACAGAAACCGGGATGTGCCAGGTGATGACTTTTTTGAACAACAGATACAACCCGCCCAGTATGAGCATTAAAGCTGAAATTTCTCCCAGCGAACCTGCCGTGTTTCCGAGCAGCATGTCTGAAGCAGAAGGCATATCCTGCAGGAGTTGCGATACCGGTGTTCCGCTTGTGATTCCTTCTTTTATAAGGGCAAGTGGCGTAGCTGATGAAACCGCATCAACTGTGGCTTGCCGGGTAACTGGCCAGGTGGTCATTTGCACCGGGAACGAAATCAACAGGAAAACCCTGCCAACCAGTGCCGGGTTGAAAATGTTGTTTCCAAGTCCGCCAAACGATAATTTTCCGATACCCATGGCTGCAACTGCGCCAATAACAATAATCCACCAGGGGAGCCCGGCAGGAACGTTAAAAGCCAGCAAAATACCTGTTATCAGTGCCGATCCGTCGTTAATTGACGGCTTCACTTTCATCAGGTATTTCTGAATGATATATTCAACTGCAATGCAGGCAATTACTGCTATTGCCGTAACACGAAGGGCATCGGGCCCAAAAACAAATACCGACCATATAAGGGCGGGAATCAGGGCAAATACAACCCTGTACATTATTTTCCGCGTGGAATCGTCGGAGTGAATGTGCGGAGAAGGTGATACTGTTAATAAATTGCTCATTCTCGGTTTAAAGTTTATTTTTTTCGTGAACGAATGATTTGTCCTACTTTCCCTTTTCCAAAACGAATAAAATCGAGAAGCGGCAGGTTCGAGGGACACGTGTAGCTGCATGAGCCGCACTCGATGCAATCCATAATCCGGTTTTCTTCTGCGCGGTCAAAAACCTGTTTTTCAGAAACCACCTTCAGAAAATAAGGCTCCAGCCCCATGGGGCAAACGCTGACGCATCGCGAACACCGAATGCAGGTTATTGGTTCGTTTCGTTTTGCTTCCTGGTTTTTCATTAAAAGAATTCCGGAAGTTCCTTTTGTGACAGGAACTTTGAGCGAAGAAACCGCACGCCCCATCATTGGGCCCCCGCTGATAACCTTGCCGGTGTCTTCGGGCAGGCCTCCGGCAGCTTCTATCAGTTCGGAAGTCGGGGTGCCAATCCTTACTTTAAAATTGGAAGGTTTGGCCACGTTTTTTCCGGTAACCGTGACTACCCGCTCAAAAAGCGGTTTGTTTTTCTGAACGGCTTCATATACTGCGAAGGCAGTGCCCACGTTGCTTACCACTGCACCTACTGCAATGGGCAATGCTCCCGAGGGAACTTCTTTTCCGGTAACTGCTTTTATTAACTGTTTTTCACCACCCTGCGGATATTTAACTTTTAATGCAGTTACAGAAATTCCTTCAAATGTTTTAGATTTTTCGGTAAGGAACTGAATGGCATCAGGCTTGTTGTTTTCAATGCCTATAACTGCCTTTTCAACTTTCAGTGCTTTCATTAACAGGCGGGTACCGGTTAAAATTTCATCGGCCTTTTCAAGCATCAGCCGGTGATCGGAAGTAAGATAAGGTTCGCATTCCACACCGTTGATTAGCAGCACCTCGGCTTTCATTCCTTTGGGCGGAACCAGTTTTACATGCGTTGGAAAAGTAGCCCCTCCCAATCCTACAATTCCGGCTTCCCGGATTTTATCGATAATGGACTGGCCGTCTAAATCAAAATCTTTTACCAATTCTTCAGAGCGGTCAATTTCATCTATCCATTCATCGCCGTCAACATCAATAAAAATGCCTTGCTTGGGATATCCCGAACTGTCGGCCGCGAAATCTACTCTCTTCACTTTTCCCGAGACCGAAGCGTGAATATTTGCGGAAACAAAACTGCTGCTTTTGGCAATTAATTGTCCTGTTTTCACTTCGTCGCCGCGCTTAACCACGGGCGTTGCAGGCGCTCCGATGTGTTGTGCAACCGGAATAAAAACTGATTTCGGAGGAGGCAAAACCTCTATGGCATTGCCTGCTGAAAGTTTATTTTCGGGTGGATGCACCCCGCCAAGTTTGAACGTTTTTAACATTCTGGTAGTTATTTTGCTGTACTCACTTCTTTTTCTTCTTTCTTCACTCTCCGCGGAGGGAAATTTTCTTCGATGATGGAGTTGGTTGGGCAAACCGGAACGCATTTGCGACACAATTTGCATTTGTCTGAATCGATAAATGCCAGGTTATTTTCAATGGTAATGGCATCGAACGGACACACTTTTTCACATTTTACACAACCAATGCATGCTACACTGCAGGCTTTACGGGCCACGCCACCTTTGTCCTGGTTTCGGCAGGAAACCACCACTTTGCGGTCTTTAGGGTATCGTTTCCGCAGCTCGATTAAATCTTTGGGACAGGCATCCACGCAAGCGCCACAGGCTACACACTTGTCATCAATAATGCGGGGAACACCCAGTTCGGGACGCAGTTCAATAGCATCGAAATCGCAGGCATCGTAGCAATCGCCGTATCCCAGGCAGCCCCACTGGCAGTCGGTTTCACCGCTGTAAACTGAAGATGCAATGGCACAAGTGGTTGCACCGTCAAACTGGTTGGTTTTGGGGCGGTGGTCACAGGTTCCGTTACAACGGATATAGGCGGTGCGCGCGTCTTTTTTAACAGCTTCGAGGCCTAAAATTTCAGCCACTTTGTTCATGGTTTCGTTTCCACCAACAGGGCAGTGTAAATCGGACAGGTCACCTTCTTTTACACAAGCTTCGGCAAAAGCCCGGCATCCGGCGTAACCGCAGCCGCCACAGTTTGCAGCGGGCAGTGCTTCTTCCACCTCGTCAATCCGCGGGTCTTCATATACATTAAATTTTTGGGCTACAAAAAAAAGGATAACCGCAGCGGAGGTGCCTATTGCACTTAGGGTAGCTATTGTATATATAACAGTAATACTCATAAGTTAACTGATTTCTTCCACTTCGAATTTGAAAACTTTTTTTAATATATGACGAAAAAAATATAATGTTGTATAGTATGGAATCAGAATGCCAAGTGCCAGCAAACCGGAAAAAACTTCGTTGCCGGTTATTGAAGAAGCTGTTATGAGTGTTACAAGAACCAACAGAAAAGGCAGTAGGTAACCGTAAAACAAAGCTTTGAACCCCTGCACTTCTTTTAAAATAACAGTTACTTCCTGGCCGGGGTAGTAGCTGTGTCCGTCAGGAGTAATTTCAACTTCTTTTTCCTGAACATCGGCAATTGTACAAGCCCCCTTAGCATGGCAGGTTGAACAAGCCGACTGGTTTATAATTGACACCACCAGCGATGAGGAGGTTGCCTCTTTAACCAATGCCTTATGTTTGATAATTGCTTTCGTAATTCAATTATTTTGCTATTTACAGTTTGCAAATTTATAGTTTTAATTAAACCCGGACATGCCAAAATTCAGTTTTTTCTTCAAAATTGTAATTTAGAAAAGTTCTAATTTATTTCTCCCCTTCAGAAGTCAAACCTGCCTCTTCTTCTCTTATGGACTCCACATCCCAGGCGCAGTCGGCATCGTGAATTGAAAATTTTCTTTCAGCCATCAGGGTTTCCGAGAGCTGTTCCGAGAACCTGCGGGTTTCCTGTATAAACCGGTTTTTGTCCTCCAGCCAGTGTTCGTAGAGATTCATGAAAACTTCTTCTTCATGGTGTTTAAAGAAACGTGCAGAACGGTACGCTTCGTAACGGTTAAACCCAAGATGCTCGAGGGCTTTGACCCCCAGTTCCAGTCCGGAGTTAAAAACTTCGCGCTGCACGGTTTTTACATTGAGCTTCACAAATTCGAAAGCATGGAAAATATCTTTTGCGCGGGCCAGTATTCTTACATTGGGATATTTTTCGCGTATGTAATTGGCCACTTTAAGTGAATTGTCGTATTCTGCCATACTTAAAATCATGAGGCGGGCTTTTGCAATACCGGCTTTTTCGAGTACCTGCGGGCGGGTAACATCACCATAATACAGTTTAAACCCGAACTTGCGCAAAACTTCCACATTTGCCGGGTTGCTGTCGATAATAGTAACATTAAAATTATTGGCCAGCAACAGGCGCCCCACAACTAAACCAAACCGGCCGAATCCGGCAATTATAATCGGGTTGTCTTCAGGTTCAACTTCTTCGTAATCCAGTTTATTATGCCAGCGCTCCAGAATAGGGCTCACCACTTTTTCGTTTAAAACAATGAGCAGTGGTGAAAATGCCATTGAAAGTGCAACCACTAATAAAAGTTGACCGGCAGTTTTTTCTTCAAAAAGCTGACTTTGTTGCGAAAATGATACCAGTACAAATGCGAATTCGCTGGATTGTGCCAAAAGAAAGGCGAATAAAAATTCATATCCTTTTTTTAACCTGAAAAACCGGCCAAGTACTAATAAAACCAGGAACTTAATAACGATGAGCAGTATCACCAGCCCCAGGATTTTAAACGGATCTTCAATAAAAAGCATGAAATTAATGCTGGCCCCAACCGAAATAAAGAATAATCCTAACAGAAGTCCTTTAAACGGATCGATGGTTGTTTCCAGTTCATGCCGGTATTCACTGTCGGCCAGTACCACGCCTGCAATGAAAGTGCCGAGGGCAGGGGAGAGTCCGATTGCATTCATGGCCAGAGCAATGCCAATTACCAGCAGCAGGGCCATGGCGGTGAATATTTCATGTAAATTGGTTTCGGCAATGTAGCGGAAAATGTATTTTGCCACAAACCGGCCAAGGAAAATAATTGCCCCAATAGCTCCAATAATTATGAGTAACTGCACCCACCCCGGAAGCGATGCGACTCCGGTAAGTTGTCCAACCTGCGATTCCTGCAAGCGGGCAGGCCCGTTAAAACTGGCCAGCAAAGGGATAACTGCCAGAAAAGGGACAACGGAAATATCCTGAAAAAGCAAAACTGAAAAGGCAGATCGACCTGCGGTATTTCGGAGCAATCCTTTTTCGGTAAGGGTTTGCAGCACAATTGCTGTGGACGATAAGGCTAAAATTAATCCGATGCCAATTGCTTTGTTCCATTCAAAGTTGAAAAATGAGGCGACAACACTGATAACTATTGTTGTTAATAAAACCTGTAACCCGCCCAGGCCAAATATCGATCGCCGCATTTTCCATAGCAGTGCGGGTTCCAGTTCAAGGCCAATCAGGAAAAGCATCAGTACCACACCAAATTCTGCAAAATGCATTATTTCACCAGCTTCCTGTCCTACAAGTCCCAGAACGAAAGGCCCGATGATAACGCCGGCCAGTAAATAGCCCAAAACGGAAACCATTCCCATTTTTTTTGCCAGCGGAACGGATACCACTGCGGCCAAAAGGTATATTAATGCCTGAAAGAAAAAATCTTCGTTGTACATTTTAATCGATTAAGTTATTAAAATACTCTGCCTTTTCCAGTTCAGTTTTCGATAATTTATTGTCGCGCAATAATAACAGAACCTTTCTGTAATTAAGGGCATGTTCCTCAATTTCATCGTTTTTAATGGTATGCGAACCATGTACAATATATGGCGGCAGGTAGTTCATCCGGCATAAGTTGGCCGATTGTCTGAAAGGCACAAGAAACTGGTTTAAAGTATAATGATTGCGCCCTTCGGATGAATAAACCGCCTTGCTTCCCCCGGTTGAAATTACCGACAAAACACTTTTCCCCTCCAGTTCACGCCCGTGCATTCCATAAGCAAAGCCATGTTCGAGTACAAGGTCCATCCACTCTTTTAAAAGGGCCGGGGCATTATACCAGTAAAAAGGATGGTGAAATACAATAATATCGTGTTGAGTCAGTAGGCGCTGCTCTCTTTTCACATCGATAAAAAAATCGGGGTAGTTTTCATATAAATCGTTAAAAGTTATGCCATCCAGATTTTTAACTGCGTTAATCAGTTTTTTATTTATGCGCGATTTCTGAAATGCGGGGTGTGCAAATAGTATAAGTATTTTCTTCATAGTTGTGAGCTCCTTCTCCCGGATATATAAACTTGTTGGGATAAATTACAGTAACGGTTTTGTAAAATGCTCAAATTTACATTTTTTCAAAAGAATATCTTCTTAATTCTGCCAAAGTAGAATTAATAAACTTTTGAAAAACTCATTCATATAAAACTCTTCGATCCAATTTTTCTTTCCAACTCATTCGAAGAATCCGGCAAATAATTTCAACAAGCAATCTTTTCATTTAAAGATGTTTAACGCTGGAATGATTCTAAACTTACTTTTTTATTTGCAAATGCCGTTGCTTACCGTTAAATTTGAGGTGTAAAAAACAGAGAGTTCTTTGACTGAGACAAGATATTATCCGCATTGATTCAACTTTTGGTAAACTCAACAGAATATTTTAAACCGAGTTAGCTCAGCGGTTGTAAAAACAGGCCTTGTAGTCCCGAGCAATCGGGATGAGTCGAAAGACCGGTGGAAGTTTGAACAACCAGGCGCTCAAATCCTGTCATACAGGGGTTTTACGCAAACGGAATCGATGCGGATTTTTTTTGGTAATTCACTTTAACTTTTTTCAAATAAACTGTTTGGGCATCTTTTTAAAAAATGATTTACTCAGGAAGGAACTTTTTTGTGATCAGGAAAAGCAGGAGCAAACCGCTCATAAGCAGCGATATTCGTGCAATATAATCACCATATTTTACGTAGAATGTAATCTCATCACTGTAGTTGAGAGTGCCTTTTATGGCATCTTCAGTCCACCATTCGGTTGTTTGGAGTAAATCGCCACGCTGGTTTATAAAGGCTGAAATACCTGTATTCGCCGAACGGGCAATGCTTCGGCGCGATTCGATAGCCCTGAGCCGGGCAAACGAAAGGTGTTGTTTGTAACCGGGTGTATTCCGCCACCAGCCGTCGTTGGTAATAATTACAATTATCCCGGCACCTTTTTTTACATATTTTGTAAGGTATTCTCCAAAAACCGATTCGTAACAGATAACCGGTGCCACTTCCAAATTATTTTTCAATTTAAAATTTGTTGGTTCTTCCTGCCGCCCCAGGCTGCCGGTTGTTCCGCCCAAATCGAAAACCAAATCGCTTAAAAAGCCGAGGTATTTCATAAACGGCATTTTTTCAACACCAACCACCAGTATTGATTTGTGGTAGGTTTGCTCTTGTCCGTTTTTGCCTATAAAAACAGCTGAGTTGAATACGTCGTAAATCATTCCGTTCCTGTGCCTGGCCGTGGAAGTCGCACTTTCGGCATCAGGGTAAACCTGGCTGGTTGATGCCCCGAATATTAGTTCCGTTTCCGGAAATTTTCGTAACCATTGTTGTAATTGCCTGAATTGATAATTGTAGGCAATTTGGTCTTCGTTCCAGTCAGGGTAACGCTCAAAAAGCGTTTCGGGGCCGATGACCAGGTCGGTTTGATCATCGGTTTGAGAGCTGGCAAGGCGAATGAATTTTTTCAGCTTTTCATTTTCAGCCTCCTGGTCGTAACGCTCGGAGTACGGATCAATATTGGGCTGAACAACAACTATTTCCAGCGGGTTTTCTGTTTCAGTATAAGAATTGTATGCGGAAACAGAAATGATAACAGGTACCACCAGGAACAAAACGAGGCCGGAAAGCGGATAAACTATCTTCCATGCTGAAGCTTTGTTGACCACCAGTTTCAGAACGTTGAACAGTAAAATATTCATGAGTAAAACCCAGAGTGTTCCTCCTAAAACTCCTGTATATTCGTACCATTGCACCATTTTAATGGTGTTGGCAAAGCCGTTTCCTAAATTCAACCAGGGCCATTCAATATCCCAGTGAAAATGAAAATACTCGAAAGAAATCCAGAAAACGATGAGGGTCAGGTAAGCTAAGTTTGGTTTAAAACGCCGGAAGGCAACATGGGCCAGCCACCACACTACCGACATTAAAAATGAGTTGGCCACGATGGCCAGAATTGCCCCGGCCAGTGTGGCATAAGCAATCCACCAGGTTGTTATCCCGTTCCAAATCACGAAAGCAATCAGGGCATGTCCCCAGAAAGACACACTGCGGTATGTGTTTCTGTTTTCAATAAAAAACTGATTGAGAACCAGCAGCGGAATGAATGCAAAAAACAAGGTCCATCCGGGAAACCCCAGCCATGCGAGGCTAAGCAATATACCTGAGGAGGCGGAAAGCCCCAGTCGAAAAATTCGTGACATGTTAGCTTAAATTAGTTGCAAAAACAGTTTCTTTCTTTTTTTTGTTGCGCTCAAAAATAAAATCGATTTGTCCCATTACCAAACCTCCCCACCAGGCCTGGTTCACAATAATCGGTTTGCCAGCCTTGTTTTTTGTTTCAATTGGTTGTTTTAGAAAAGTGTGGGTGTGACCGCCAATAATTAAATCAGTAAGTGATGTTTCGGCGGCGATTACCATGTCGCTGATTTTATTTCCATTATAGCGTAATCCCAAATGCGAGAGGCAGATAACCAAATCACATTTTTTGTCATTTTTCAAAAATGTTTCCATTTCAAGGGCAGTTTTCAGCGGGGCGTTATAAATGGTATTTCCGATATTTGCTGTACTTACCAGGTTGCTGAGTTCAATTCCCAGTCCGTAAACGCCTATTTTAATTCCCGATTGCCTGAAAATTTTCCAGCGTGGAAATTTTCCGGCCAGTATGGTATCAGAAAAATCGTAATTTGAATTAATGAGCGGGAATTTGGCATTGGGCAGCGGCTCCAAAATTCCGTTCAACCCGTTGTCGAATTCGTGGTTCCCTATGGTTCCTGCATTGTAGCCGGCTTCACTCATCAGTTTTAAAATGAGCTCGCCCTTAAAATAGTTGAAGTAGGGTGTCCCCTGGAACATATCGCCTGCATCGAAAAGCAAAGTATCCGGATTTTGTTGACGGTAGCTTTTGGCCAGTGCAGCGATTTTGGCCAGTCCTCCGTTCCCTTTGTATTGCGGGTTACTGCTTTCAAAAGGTTCAACATGCGTGTGGATATCGTTGGTATGCAAAATTGAAATTGTGGCAAAGTCATCCCACGCGTATAGATTGTGCGGTAATGCCCCCAGTGTTAATCCGGCTGCTCCAATGCCCGTGTTCCTGAGAAAATTTCTTCTATTCATAACTAATCCTCCCGTCGGTTTGAGCGGTAATTGTATTCCCCTTCTCGCTGATGCTTTCCAAATGTGAAATAATTACATCCCGAATCAATTTGCCGGTTTTGAGATAGTCATTTTTTTTGGTGAAAACATCCAGGTCGTCGCCTCCTTCAGCAACATAATCGTTTGTAGCCACCCAGTAATATTTCTCATCCTCAATTGGTTCTCTTCCAATTATAATGTCATTTGCTTTCCCTTCCGAAATTGAAAACCGGACACCTCCAACACTTTCACCACCTTTTGAGGCAACTGTGTTCAGGAATTCACGTATTTGATTTCCAGTTAGTTTTAAGAATACGAGTTCGTTTTCAAAAGGCATGAGTTCATAAATTTTACCCACGGTAATTTCACCCTCCGGCAAATAGGTCCGGATTCCGCCGTAGTTGAAATAAGAAATGTCAGCCTGAAAATCTTTCCCTGATTGCTGCAAAACTTTTTGTCCTTCTTCGAGCAGCAAGTCGGCCAAAAAATTTGTGAGTTCGCTTTCCGGTTTTCCTTTTACCATTTCTTTTTTGTTTACTGCCAGGACACGGGACATATCTTTTTCCAACAATTTTTTATAGGGCAAATAAATTTGAACCAGTTGGCTGTCGGGTTGTATAATACTGTCAGACACAACTACATTGCCTCCATTTGCATCAGTTGGTATATAGTGAGTTTTGCAGGCTCCAAAGGCAAAAAGCCAAGTTATTAACAATGTATAGGTGAAAGATCGTTGCATTATGGAAAAATAATGTTAAAACTTACAATTATTTTAGCATCAAGTTTGTTAGGTAATGGAACAGTTTAAAAAAAATAATATGTTTGGCTCAAACTTACAATTAAAAATAAATTTCAGAATTAAATTCATCGTTTTTTTCGCCGGATTTTTTATTCCGTTTATATTGAATGCGCAACCCCGGGAGGTGGTTGCCAAAAAAGGTGAAGGTGTTTACCGGTTGTTAACGCGAAGCGGACTTTCGGCTTCCAAATATATGGAGGCTTTTATTGAGCTTAATAAAGACAGGCTTGGAGAAGACAACATGCTTTTTGCCGGTTCAAAATATATCCTTCCGGATACAGAAATTGATCCAACCGCAACAGCAGGAGAAACAACATCACCTGTAAAAACGGCCCGGTTCGATATTTTCGGTGAAGATTATGCGGAAGTTGAAATACTTGACGACAAACTGGATGGTGCAATTTATTATCTGGTTGCCGGGCACGGTGGCCCCGATCCCGGGGCAATTGGTTATTACAATAACCGGATGTTGTGTGAGGACGAATATGCTTATGATGTAACCCTGCGCCTGGCCAGAGAGTTGATTGAATACGGTGCCACAGTTTATTTGATTACCCGCGATCAGGATGACGGTATTCGGGATGAAAGTTATTTAAAGCCAGATAAAGATGAACAGTGTTACCCCAACCAGGTAATTCCGATTAACCAACTGAGAAGGTTGAGACAACGTACCGATGCAGTGAATAATTTGTATCGGAAAAACAGGGGCGCGTTTCAGCGTATGATAGCCATTCACGTTGATGCACGCAGCCATGGAGAGAATATTGACGTGTTTTTTTACCATGACAGGCGCAGTACTAACGGCGAAAAAGCCAGCAGGACACTACAAAACAAATTTCAGGAAAAATACGACAAACATCAGCCGGGCCGGGGTTACCATGGCACCGTTTCTCCCCGCGCGCTTTATGTTGTGAGAAATACTTACCCGGTTGCAGTTTATATTGAACTGGGCAACATTAACCATTTTCGTGATCAGCAACGCTTTATACTGCCAAATAACAGGCAGGCACTCGCCAACTGGCTGACCGAAGGGTTGCTGGAGGATTTTGATACCAACAAATAACAGCTTTCATACATTTTTCTTCTTTCTGAAATTCCCTTAACCTCTGGTTTTTTATCAGTATGATTTTTGAAAATTTAAAAACCAAAAGTTCTTCATAAAGTGCAATTGATGAGCTTTTCTTATAAAAATATTTAGCAAGAGTGCTTTTTCTTTAAATATTTTTTGCAAAACCTTTGGTATAATTCCATCTTAGTTTTATATTTGTAATGCAATACGTCCTGTATTGCTTGTGTGTTTGGGGGTTAACATTAATAAAGGACAGCTGTTGAGCTGTCCTTTTCTCTTTTAAACCCTTTACTTTGTTTGCCGTTATAAATTAAATGAGTTTACATCCCATAATTTTATTCGATGGTGTTTGCAATTTGTGCAACAACACAGTTGATTTTGTCATCCGCAGAAAACATGGCGGACAATTTCGTTTTGTTGCGCTCCAGTCGGAAACGGGCGAGAAACTCCGGCAACGTTTCAGCATCCCCGCAGATACTGATTCGGTTGTATTGATTTACAATGAGGATGTTTATTTTGAATCGGCTGCGATTTTGAAAACAGCCTGGCTGCTTTCTTATCCTTGGCGGCTGGCGGTTCTGTTTAAAATAATCCCCTTAAAATGGAGAAATAAATTTTACCGTTGGATAGCCTCAAACCGCTACAAATGGTTTGGAAAAAGGGAAACCTGCCGGATTCCTACTGCTGCCGAACGCAGCCAGTTTCCTGAATGGGCTGACTTAAAACGCTAAGTCGCCTTTTTCGTAATCCCTGAAAAGTTTTGAAAGGTGTGCCAGCCAGTGGCTCAACCTTTTTACGGCTTCTTCCGTTTCGTCCGTAATTTCTTTTTGTTGAATTTTTAACATCAGGTAGCCGTAAATACCATCGATTGCTACATGGACATCAGTGGTTGCCTGCGGGTTTTTTTGTTTCAACTCGTTAAGCAAACCTGCCACTGCCTGGTAAATGGAAATGTAAATACTGTCTGCTTTTGTTTCCATCAGGCGTAAATGAAACTCGTTTAACTCACCCAGTAAATTGGTAACAAACTGCAGGTGCCCTTTTTTTTGAATGCCTTCCTTTTCCATCATCATCACCAGGTTTTTATACCAGTCAGAAATTTCACCGGAGGTTTTTCCGTCAGCCTGGTATTTGGCAACCAGTTTGTCATTAATCAGGTTCATATCGAGGTGAAAAGCACGGATTAAATCCTCAACCTGGTAGAGGTATAAAATGTATTCGGCAATGTTTTCTTTTCTTTTTTTCTGAGCAATGAGCATTTTTGATTACGGCATTTAATGTTGTTGAAACAGACTTCGTTTTAAAAATAAGCAAAAATTAAATCTTTCCGCTTAACTGTCAAAGAAATCGTCGAGTTTGCGCCGTTCTTTTTTTGTAGGCCTTCCGGTTCCCGGTTTTCGGTTGAACCATTTCATCTGCTTTTGGGTTTCCAGTAGTTCGAGTTCTTCCGCAGGGGTAATGTCTTCCACATAATCGTCGGTAAGTTTTGCTGACATTCGTTTTTCGGCCAGCGCAAGCACTTTGTATTGTCGTGTAACCGGGGCTTTTTTTACATGGATGATGTCGCCCGGAACAATTTCGCGCGATGGTTTCACCGGCAAATCGTCCATAATAATGCGCCCTTTTTTGCAGGCTTCGGTAGCTTTCGAGCGTGTTTTGTAAATACGCACTGCCCACAGCCATTTGTCAACTCTCACGTTTCCCGCCATTGTTTACTTTTTTTTATTGAAAAAGTTCATTGTGCGTTCTGTGCCTATGGTTCCGAAGCTTTTAATAATTTCAATACAGGTATCGATTTTTTCAGGAAGTTCATTTTGTTCTTCCCTGCTCCAGTCGCTCAAAACATAATCAACCTGAAAGCCTTTGTGAAAGTCATCTCCGATACCGAATCTCAGTCTCGGGTAATTGTTGGTTCCCAAAACATCAGAAATATTTTTAAGGCCATTGTGCCCTCCCGGGCTTCCCTTTGCTTTTACCCGGAGTATGCCAAATGGCAGTGCAATATCATCTACAATGACCAGCATTTTTTCGAGCGGAATTTTTTCTTTTTGAAGCCAGTAGTTTACTGCGCGCCCGCTGAGGTTCATAAAAGTGGTTGGTTTTAAAAGAATAAATGTTCTTCCTTTAAATTTATATTCGGCCACAAACCCGTAACGCTTGTCGTTATAAACAATATTGGACGCACCTGCAAGAGCGTCCAATATTTGAAAACCTATGTTGTGACGTGTATTTTTATATTCCGGGCCGATATTTCCGAGCCCTGCAATCAAATACTTCACAAAATTTCATTTTAATTATTCCTGATTTTCAGAAGCATCAGGTGTTTCTCCTCCTTCGGCTTCCCCACCTTCAACTGCTGCTCTTTCTCCACCTTCTGTTTCTTCCTCTTCTTCGTCTTCAGGAAGCAACATTCCGGCCATGGCAGCTCTCGATGAAATTACACCTACAATTAAATTGGAGTGGTTATCGAGGAACTCCAGGTTTTCCCTTTCGAGTTCGCCAACTTTGTAGCTGTCGCCAATTCCTAATTTGGTAATGTCAATTTCAATGGTATCGGGCAGGTACTTGGGCAAAGCTTTTATTTTAAGTTTGCGCATGTTGGTTTTAAGTTTCCCACCTGCTTTAATACCTTTTGCTCTTCCGGTAATTACTATTGGAACATTTATTTTTACCGGTTTGTCGTCTTCAACTTTCAGAAAATCAACGTGCATAACCTGTTCTTCAACCGGGTGCCACTGCATATCCTGAATAATGGCTTTGTATTGTTCGCCGTCAATCTCAAGGTCGATTAAATATACGTTGGGTGTATAAATTAACGGTCTTAACTCACTGAACGGGATAGTAATGTGCATAAGCTCATCGGTCCCATACAGAACGGCAGGTACATCGCCTTGTTCGCGTATTCGTTTTGCACTTTTTTTCCCGAGGGCATCGCGTTTTGTTCCCTTAATTGTTACTGATTTCATTTTTAAAATTTTTCGTTAATAATTATGGTACTCAGTCCTTTCCGCCAACTGACGGAACAAACAGCATGCATAATTACAGGGCGGTTTTGTTTTGATGTTCTAAAATTGTTGTGCAACAAAAATTAGAAGCAAATCAACTACTTACGCCCTTAAAATGCTCCTGCTTTTTGGAAAAAGCGGTGCAAAGATAAAAATTAGCGGTAATATAACGAACTAATCGACTGATTTTTGTAAACCCTTTTAATGGCTTCGCCCATAGCATCGGCAATGGTAATGTATTTTATCTTTTCACTTTCCGATTTTTGTTTGATTGAATCGGTGAAATAGACTTCTTCAAGAGCCGAACGTTCGATGCGCTCGATGGCCGGACCCGATAAAACACCGTGTGCCGCAAAAGCGCGTACGCTGCATGCACCTTTATCTTTCATTAAATTGGCTGCTTTGGTAATGGTGCCGGCTGTATCAATCATATCATCAACAATAATAACATCTTTCCCTGACACATCGCCAATTACAGTCATGCTGTTTATTTGATTTGCGCGTGCGCGTGTTTTATGGCAAATTACCATGTCGGTTTGCAGCATGCGGGCGTATGTATTGGCGCGTTTGGTACCCCCCACGTCGGGTGAGGCAATTACCAGGTTTTCGAGCCCCATTTTGCTGATGAAAGGAATGAATAGTGCCGAAGCAAAAAGATGGTCAACCGGCACATTGAAAAAGCCCTGGATTTGGTCGGCATGCAAGTCCATTGTTATAACGCGGTCAATTCCCGAGGCTGAAAGTAAATCGGAAACGAGTTTTGCACCAATCGAAACACGTGGCTTGTCTTTCCTGTCTTGCCGGGCATAGCCAAAGTAAGGAATTACTGCAATAACCTTATAAGCGCTGGCCCGTTTGGCGGCATCAACCATTAAAAGGAGTTCGAGCAAATTATCGGCCGGCGGAGTGGTCGATTGCACGATAAAAACATGCGAACCACGGATGGTTTCTTCATAACAAGGTTCAAATTCGCCATCTGCAAAAACGGGGCACGATGATTGACCGAGGTCAACATCAAGGCTGTCGCATATTTTTTGCGTAAGATGTTGTGTGGCCCTGCCCGAAAAAATTTTTAAAGGATGATTTTTACTGCCCATCGCTAAATCAGTTTGGTTTTTATTATGGAAATCTAAAGATAATGCTTTATCACCTACACTTTTATCGATTTTCAAGATAATAATTTTTGATTAAAAATAAAATTACAAGTTTTCGCGGTTAATATCCTGTATAAATTTCAGAATTTCTTTTTTTCCTTCGCCGGTAGTTACTGATGATGTAAAAAATGGAGGCATTTCTTCCCAGCTCTCCAGCATTTTTGCTTTATAGTTTTCAATATTTTTTTCCAGTTCGCCGGGTTTTAACTTGTCGGTTTTGGTAAAAACAATAGAAAACGGAATCTGGCTTAATCCCAGCCACTCCATAAACTCGAGGTCGATGGGCTGCGGCTCGTGGCGTGAATCAATCAACACAAACAGGCAGTAAAGGTTTTCGCGCAGCAGGATGTATTTTCTGACAAATTTTTCCCATTTTTCCCGTTCCTTCCGGCCAATTTTTGCAAATCCGTAACCGGGCAAATCAACCAGGTACCACTCTTCGTTTATCAGGAAATGATTGATTAACTGCGTTTTTCCCGGATTACCCGAAATTTTTGCCAGCGATTTCCGGTTGGTAAGCATGTTGATGAGTGAGGATTTTCCCACGTTCGACCGCCCGATAAATGCATATTCAGGCTTATTTGGGGCCGGGCATTTGTCAATTTCGGTGTTGCTTACTAAAAAACGGGCATCTTTAATTTCCATCGTGCAAAAATAATGCTGATTTGTCAATCAATAAAATTAAAACCGGATGATTTCTGTTTTATTGGAAAAATCTGATTCCGGTTCATGCTATTGGGAATTTTAAAATTTTGTGATACTGTTACTTAATGTATATTTCAAGAACTTTCGCACTTTCGGTTACCGGTTTTAACCGGACCGACTCCAGGCTTGCCGGCAAAAGTACCGTTTCACCTTTGCTTACTTTTTCATTCCCACCTTCATATTCAATATTGAATTGACCTTCGAGCGTCATATAAATTACAAACGAATCGAAGTGGTGATAGTCTTTTTCCAGTTTTTCCGAGAAATCGAGAATGTTGGTTGTGAAATAGTCGCAGCTAACAATTTCAGAAGATCTGTTTTTTTCTGCCTTGTATTTTGTTTTGTACTCGTCCTGGTAGGTAAAGTCAATGGCATCGAGCGCCAAATCAGTATGCAGTTCGCGTTTGTTCCCGTTTTCGTCTTTGCGGTCGTAGTCGTAAATACGGTAAGTAACATCAGAGGTTTGCTGAATTTCGGCCAGCAAAACACCTTTTCCAATGGCATGCACGCGCCCGGCCGGGATGAAGAATACATCGCCCGGCACAGCTTTTTCGTAACACAGCAAATCGGTTAATTTCCCATTTTCAAGGTATTCGAGATACTTTTCGCGTGTTACCGGCTGGTTGAATCCTGAATTTATGAGCGAACCATCTTCAGCATTCACCACGTACCACATTTCGGTTTTTCCGTAGGCATTGTGCCGTTTTTTTGAAAGTTCGTCGTTGGGGTGAACCTGAATGGATAAATCGGCCTGTGCATCAATGAATTTGATGAGGAGCGGGAATTCAATCCCGTATTTTTTGTAAATTTTTTCACCCACCAAATCGCCCATGTAAACTTCGATGAGTTCCTGCAGGTTGTTGCCCTGAAGATATCCATTGTTTACTACCGAAATTTTACCTTCAACGGATGAAATCTCCCAGCTCTCGCCACAATTGGGGAGGTTATCAATATCTTTGTTGAGTAATTCTTTCAGGCGATTGCCTCCCCAGATTTTCTCGTGCAAAATGGGCTTGAATTTCAACGGATACAAACCGGCCATAATTTTTATTTTTTATGAATTAAAACCTGTAATCAACGGCAGCACGTTCCGATGTTGTTTCTTTAATACGTTCCACAACTTTTAAATGTTCGGGATGCACGCGGTAGGTGTCCAAATCTTCCAGCGATTCGAAATGAGATATTAGAGCAATGTCGTAGCTTTTAGCTTCCAGCTCGTAATTAGTGCCAACTTCAAGGTATTTAACTTCTTTAATATTGTCTTTCAGGCTCTCGAGCAATGTTTTGAGTTCCTCAACAGTTATAGCTTTTTCTTTTGCCGGGTAATCCTTCAGTTTAAAAAGTACAATGTGGTTAATCATAGCCTTGCTAATTTTTGTATCTTAGATTTTTCTGACAACGAAATTAGTGTTTTATTAGCAGCTGCATTAATTGATTTCATTTAATTCGGTCAGTTTTAACAATTAACTAAAAAGAAGATGCTTGTAATTGGCGTTGCCGGCGGCACCGGTTCGGGAAAAACCACAGTGGTGGAAAAAATTGCAGGACAATTTCAGGAAGATGAAGTTGCCATCCTTTCGCAGGATTCGTATTATTTTGATAACAGCCACCTGAGCCTTGAAGAACGGAGGAAGAAAAATTTCGACCATCCTGATTCGGTGGAATTTGGTTTGATGATAGACCATGTAAAAAAACTTCAAAAAGGGATTCCGGTAAATGAACCGGTTTATTCTTTTATCTCCTGCACCCGTATGGACGAAAGCCGTCAGGTAACTCCCAAAGAAGTTTTAATTGTTGAAGGAATTCTGTGCCTCGCAAATAAAGCCCTGCGAAATTTAATGGACATCAAGGTTTTTGTCGATTGCGATTCGGATATCCGGTTGTCGAGAGTCATCAGGCGCGATCTGAACGAGCGGGGCCGAAATGTTGACCAGATACTCGACCGCTACGAAAAAACAGTGCGCCCCAGCCACCTGCAGTTTATCGAGCCCACCAAGCGGTTTGCTGATATTATTATTCCGCAGGGGGGCATGAACCTGGTGGCAATTAATATCCTGACAAACCACATCAACCACACCTTAAAAAATAATTAAATGCTGAAAAATTTAAACATAGAAGAAGTCCTGTTTCTCGATATTGAAACTGTGCCGCTTGCACCGGAGTACAACGATTTAAACGAAAAGTGGAAGCAGCTTTGGGAGAATAAAATGAAGTTTCAGATTAACAACGACGAGCCCGCCGAGGTACTTTATGATCGTGCCGGTATTTATGCCGAGTTTGGCCGGATTGTCTGCATCTCGGCCGGGTATGTTTTTCAAAAACAGAGCGAGTTGGTTTTCAGGGTAAAATCGTTTACCAACGATGATGAAAAGGTTTTGATCCAGAGCTTTTTCAATGCGTGGGATGCTTTTTCTCGCGCCGGGAAAAGAAGGCTTTGCGCACATAACGGGCAGGAGTTTGATTTCCCTTATATTGCCCGGCGTGCGTTGGTGAACAATCTGGTGTTGCCTAAAATATTTGACATTGCCGGAGCCAAACCATGGGAACTTAAAGATCGGCTGATTGACACACTGCAGTTATGGAAATTTGGCGACTACAAACATTACACTTCTTTGTCGCTGCTGTGCGAATTATTTAATATCCCAACGCCAAAAGATGACATCGATGGCAGCCAGGTGGCTAAAATTTACTGGGACGAAAATGATATCGGCCGGATTGCAAAATATTGTGAAAAAGATACGCTCGCAGTCGCTAATTTACTGCTGAAATATAAAGGCGACAAAATAATTCCGATTGAAAATATGGAGGTAGTTTAGAACCTCATAGCACGCTCTATATCGCGTTTCGAATCTTTTTGTTTTAACGTTTCCCGCTTATCGTACATTTTTTTACCACGTGCCAGGGCAACCTCGAGTTTGGCCAGGCCCCGGTCGTTAATAAAAAGGCGGGTTGGTACAATTGTGAATCCCGATTCTTTTGTCTTGCGATCCAGTTTTTGCAACTCTTTTTTTGTGAGCAGTAATTTTCGGTCGCGTTTGGCCTCGTGGTTGCTGTGGGTTCCCATTTCATACTCCGAAATGTGAACGTTCCGGGCGTAAAGCTCGCCCGAGAAGAACTGGCAATACGCGTCGCTCAAATTTACTTTGCCGTTTCTGATTGATTTGATTTCTGTACCTGCCAGTTGCATGCCGGCAACAAATTTTTCAATCAGTTCATACTCAAATGTAGCCTTGCGGTTCTTTACGTTAATATTTCCTTTTTGATGTGCCACTATAAATATGCGGTTAAAAGTTTCGACAACGAGACACTTAAAAAACTAAAGATAAAAAAGTTTACCAGAATAGTTATAAGCGCGTACTTTTCAAATTTGCGTTCAGGAAAATCAAGCAACTCTTTTGCCCCCACCCAAAAAATGTAAAAACTGTATAGCCCCAGTGCATCAATAACATAAAGGAACTGAAACAAACCAGTAATCATAGAGACCAGCAAAAAAGGCGTGAGCGAATAAGCAACCAACCTCCGAGCAGCTGTTTTGTTCTTTTCGCCGCCAAAAGTTTTCATCAGGTGGTAAGTGAAAAACACGGAGATGAAATATTGAAATGAGAAAAGCAAGATTTCGCGCAGCGATTTTAACAGGGCAAAATCAGCGTAATAATTTTTGTTTTTAAGAAATTCACCTAAAAAAACGGCAATCGCAACTATTGCCAGAAGTGGAACGAAATAGCTGAAAAACAGACTTTTTTTTGGTGATTTGTGCTGTTTCTGTTCGCTCCAGAATTCTTTAGGTTTAAAAATTACTGAACGTACTATCTGAAGATTCTCCAATACTGAAATTCCCATATCCTCTTCTTAAATTCGCTGCAAAAATACATTTTATTCAGCGGCTAAAAATTTTATCCTGCAAAATTGATGAAAATTTTAAAAATCAAAATAATATTTCTAATTTTGAAATAAATTGATGAAAATGAGGATTGTCACTTTTAAACGTATCAGGGAATTTTCAGCGAAGTATAAAGGTGCCAAAATTGCTCTGGAAGATTGGTATTTCAAAACTTCAAAATCGAAGTGGCAGAACTTGTCAGATATTAAAAAAACCTTTAATAGTGCTGATTATGTAGGTAATAACAGATTTGTTTTCAATATAAAAGGTAATCAACACAGATTGGTTGCCATTATCATTTTCGCTTCGCAAAAAGTTTATATTCGGTTCATTGGCACGCACGAAGAATATACCCGGATTGATTGTAAAAACATTTAATGAGGCATATTATGACAAAAATTAATACAGAAAAACAATACGAGAAAGCAGTTGAACGAGTGGAAGAATTGCTTCAGGTTGTTGGGAATAATACATCTGAAAATCACAAAGATTTTATCGAACTCGATTTGCTTTCAGACCTGGTTGCAGAATATGAGGAACATTACTATCCTGTTTCAAAGCCGGCATTGGCTGATATAATTCGGTTAAGGATGGCTGAGTTAGGTATATCTCAGAAAAAACTGGCTGAACTGTTAAATGTAAGTCCGTCCAGAATAAGTGAATACCTGAACGGAAAGAGCGAACCAACACTTAAAGTTGCCCGGCGGCTTCGTTCGGAATTGGGCATTGATGCCGATATTATTTTAGGATAGTAACCTGTGTTTAGCCAGAGCCTCACTTTAAGCGAGACCATGACTTAATGGCCGGTTATTTTTTCTTCTCCTTCAGTAATTTTTCCAGCGCAAACATTTCGTCGCGCAGGCGGGCGGCTTCAATAAAATTGAGATCTTTGGCCGCTGCTCTCATCTGTTTCCGGGTTTTTTCAATGGTTTTTTCAAGGCCTTCGGGGCTCATATATTGAACTACCGGATCGGCAGCTACATCGGGATGAACCGTATCTGCATATTCTTCCGGTTTTTTGCCACTTCTGTATTCGTAGCCAATAATTTCACGCGTAGGTTTAACAATGGCAGTAGGAATGATATTATTTTCTTCGTTGTATTTGAGCTGTTTTTCCCTGCGGTAGTTTGTAGAGTCGATAGTGCGCTGCATCGAGTCGGTAACTTTATCGGCATACATAATTACCTCTCCGTTCAGGTTACGGGCAGCACGGCCAGCCGTTTGTGTCAGCGATCGTTCTGAACGAAGGAATCCCTCTTTATCGGCATCGAGAATGGCCACCAGCGAAACTTCCGGTAAATCGAGGCCTTCGCGCAGCAGGTTGATTCCCACCAGCACGTCGAACTCCCCTTTGCGCAGCTGCTCCATTATTTCAACCCGTTCCATGGTGTCCACATCGGAATGAATATAACGCGTTTTAACACCCATGTTCAACAAGTATTTCGAAAGCTCTTCGGCCATTCGTTTGGTGAGGGTGGTTACCAGTGTTCGTTCATTTTTTTCAATGCGAAGGTTGATTTCGTGCATCAGGTCGTCAATCTGGTTGGTACTTGGGCGCACGTCGATTATGGGATCGAGCAGGCCGGTTGGCCGGATAATTTGTTCCACCACCACACCGTCGCATTTGGCCAGTTCGTAATCCGCCGGAGTGGCACTCACATAAACCACCTGGTTCACCAGTTTTTCAAACTCTTCAAATTTCAGCGGGCGGTTGTCCATTGCGGCAGGCAGCCGGAATCCATATTCCACCAGCGTTGTTTTGCGTGAATTGTCGCCGCCGTACATGGCCCTGATTTGCGGGATGGTTACGTGACTTTCGTCGATAACACACATAAAATCGTCAGGGAAATAATCGAGCAAACAAAACGGCCGCGTCCCCGGGCTCCGTCCGTCGAAATAGCGTGAATAATTTTCAATGCCAGGGCAGTATCCCAGTTCGCGCATCATTTCCAAATCGTATTCTACCCGTTCCTGAATACGTTTGGCTTCCTGCGGTTTGCCGATTTCATTAAAATAGTCGATTTGCCCCACCAGGTCGTCCTGAATTTGCCGGATGGCCGCGTTCATGCGGGCTTTGGTAGTCACAAATATATTGGCCGGGTAAATTACCACTTCGTCCATCTGACCGTAGGTTTGGCCGGTTTCCGGATCGAAACTGGAAATTTCTTCCACCTCGTCGCCCCAGAAAACAACTCGGATACCCGTGTCTGCATAAGCCGGGAAAATATCGACAGTATCGCCTTTCACCCTGAAATTCCCCCGCTGAAAATCTACTTCAGTTCGGGAATAAAGCGCATCTACCAGTTGACGGAGCATGGCATTCCGCGAAACCGCCTGCCCAACTTTCAGTTCAGTAACATTTGCGTGAAAATCTTCGGGGTTGCCAATTCCGTACAAACACGAAACCGACGAAACCACCACCACGTCGCGCCTTCCGGAAAGCAGTGCCGAAGTGGTGCTCAGCCGCAGTTTTTCAATATCCTTGTTTATGGAAAGGTCTTTTTCAATGTAAGTATCGGTGGTAGGAAGATAAGCTTCGGGTTGGTAATAATCGTAGTACGATACAAAATATTCCACGGCATTTTCGGGGAAAAACTGTTTCATTTCGCCGTAAAGCTGGGCGGCCAGTGTTTTGTTGTGGCTCAGAATCAGGGCGGGCCGCTGCACTTTCTCAATTACATTGGCCATGGTAAACGTTTTCCCCGAGCCGGTAACCCCGAGCAGGGTTTGAAACCGGTCCCCGTTTTCAATTCCCTCAGCCAGCTGCCGGATGGCTTCCGGCTGATCGCCGGTTGGTTTATATTCCGAGGCTACTTTGAATTTCATGCTGCAAAATTAGGTAACTGATTGATAAAAAAGAAATGTGGTTTGCAATAAACAAAACTCCAAAAGACTGATCGTGGCCTGAATTTTTGCTGATTGGTTAATGTTATAATTTCTGAAAATGAAGTACTTAATGTAATATATTCAACAAATCTTGTGTTTTGTAATTAGTTAGTGTTAATTTTGGATGCACAAAAAATGATTATCTTTAAGATTGATGAATAAAACAGTTTTTACTTTTTTACTGATGCTGTCAGTTCTTGCACAGGCAAAAGCCGGAGAAAATTTAATGCAATCCAATCAACCGGATGAAACAGGTTCTGGTTTTTATGCCGGGGCGCTGGCATCAACTAATGGCCTGGGGCTGGATGTTCAGTATCAGATAAACAAGCGGGTTACTTTAAAGGCGGGTTACGAAACTTTAAATTTCAACTATTCTTTTAACCTGACAGAAGACAATATTGATTACGCTACCGACCTGAATTACAAAACAGGTGGAATTTCCTTGTTGTTGAACTGGTTTTACAGACCGGCTTTGTACTTGTCGGGAGGTGTGGTTATAAATAAATTCCAACCGGTTTTGGCAGGAGAGGCTGTAAGCGATATGGAGTATGGTGATATTTCCATCCCGGCAAAAGATGTTGGGAATTTCAGTTTTCAGTTTGAATCTTCAGTGAAGACATCTCCTTACATAGGTGCGGGATTTCGTAAGTTTCTGGGAAAAAAGAAAAGGATAACCTATAATTTTGAAACCGGATTATATTACATGGGCCCGCCTGAACTGGAAATTACAGCCAGGGGGTTGTTAAAGCCCAGTGCAGATTCGGCTCATGAACATAAAAATTACCTTGAAGATCAATTTTCTGTTTACAAATTTTATCCGGTAGTGAAATTTGCTATAGGTGTCAGGCTTTTTTAATCTGGTACTTAAAATGTTATAAAAATGAAGAACACTAAATTCAACACAATAAAAATTACAGTGGTAATATTAGTTGCTGCATTTTTTGCAGGTTGCAGCGATTACCTCGACAATCCGTTAAAAGATAAAGAGACGGGGGAAGACATCAACCTGCTTATTCTCGATTTCAATTTTTTTAACACCCGGATGACTTACAAGCTGCTCGATGCAACAAGTGGTGAGCTGATTACCAGCACGAGCACCATCCGTTTTTCCGGAGAAAACGGAGATGACATTGTTACCTTTTCCGGCGAAAAAAATCCTGAATATGTGTCTGAACTGGGGCAATTGGAGCTCACCGTTGACCCGAATGTGACAATAAGCGAAAGCAGCCCGTTTAAATTTTCAGTGAATGTGGAGGCAGAAGGTTATAACAATTTAACCAAAGCCTTTCAACTGAAAAATGAAGGCAAAAAAACGTTTGAACTGTATTTGTCGAAAACCGGGGATGAAGATGAAAGTGAAATTGGCGGCGAAATCGATTATGGCGAGGGAGATACAACCATTGTGTTTTCTAAAGTTGTAAGCGATGGATTGAAATCGGCTGCCGAAGAAAAACCTTACAAAATACAATATGAAATTTCCCTGAATGATTTGGCAAGATTTAAAGATACAAATGGCGATTCATTTTTTTTATCTTCAAAAGAGGCTGAAGAAGCTTACAAAAACGATCCCAAAAATTTTATCAGTATTTTTTTGAAAACATACTCCAACTATGCACCCGAAATTGATGTGGTGAACATTGATGGCATTCCGGCCAGCGTCCTGTTTCAAAAACTGGAAACCGGAAGAATAGAAAAAATTACTTTAGTGGGACAGGAAGTGGGAGATTTGAACGGCGGTGTAGTAAAAATGAATTCAGAATATACCGAAGATCCTGATCCCGATATTTTTGGATTTGCCGTATTTAGTGATGTCTGGGATATTATCGGGACACAGTCGGTTTACAACTCGCTGGACATCAACTACACGTTGGTAAAAGCTTCTGCCGAAAATCTTTGTGGTACCGGAAGTAAAATTACTTTTCAGTCGGATGTAATTTCCAGTTTTTCGATTGATGCCGATGTGTACGACATGAATGACAATTTGCTGACCACCATCAATTTTAAAGGAGACTTCCCTGAAGAATTTACCGTTGAGAACACGCCACAAAAAGCAGTAAAACTTGTTTTCCGCGATAATAATCCGGCCTTCAAGCCCATTTCAACTCTTCAAATCGATGATTTTTGCTCGGGCAGTTACACGGTGAATGTTGACCCTCAGGAAAATTACGAACAATACCAGATTGTTCTGAAAGCATTTTGTCCCGACAACCCGGGCATTGCCGTTGCCCCAACTTACAGTGGTGAATTCAAAATTAAAGGTAGCGATAATCCGTGGCAGGGAGTTGATATGGATGGCGGCGTGGTTGACCTGCTTGGTTTGCCCGGCCAGGAGTACGAACTCCGGTTGCTATGGGAAAACGAATGGGAGTATTCCACCCTGTTTACCGAGTTTGCTGAAGACGGTTCATATCTGCACGAAAGTGGCTCTGATGTTAGTTCCGAATTGATGGAAGACGGCAGGGTCAGGATTAAAATTGACCATAAATTCAGCCAGAGTGTTTGTGACGATATGAACTGGTAGTTCAATTAGTTCCAGTTTGGCTTTGTGTTGTTTTCAGGAGATTAGTTGTTTTATTTATCATCTTTTTTTAATGATGATTGCCTGATAATCAATTCTGTGGGCATCACAATTTCCTGAAATTCCGAAGGCTTATCTTTTAATTTTATTTGCTCGATTATAAGGCTTGCCGCTTTTTGTCCCATTTCAAATCCCGGCTGCCTGATGGTACTGATCGAAGGAGTCACTACCTCGGAAAAAGGTTCATTGCTGAAACCTACAATTAAAACATCGTCCGGTACTTTAATTGCGTGTTCATTAAAATAAATAATAGCGCTCAGTGCGGTTGTATCATTGGCGCAAAAAATGGCATCGGGTTTTACTTTTTGGCTGAATAGTTTTTTTACCGCGTTTGTTCCGTCGGTGCGGGTCAGACTGTTGTGAATAAGCATGGAATCATCTACAGCAAGTCCTGCTTTTTTCATTGCGTCCAAGTAACCATCCAATCGTTTTTGATAAATTTTCAGGTTTAACGGTCCGCCAATATGCGCAATTCGTTTGGCTCCCTGTTCAATCAGGTGCTGTGTGGCTTTAAATCCGCCATTAAAATCATCAACCGAAATTTTGTGAGCTTCAATTTCATCAACAACCCGATCAAAAAATACCAGCGGAATGTCGCGTTCTGAAAAATGTTTAAGGTGGTCGAATTTTGTAGTTTCCATTCCAATGGATACGATTACTCCGTCAACCCTGTTGGAATAGAGGGTTTGGGCAATTTTTTCCTCTTTTTCAAAACTGTCGTTCGATTGCGTTATGGTAACGGCAAAACCACTGTTGTAGGCCACATCTTCAATGCCGCTGATTACCGACGAAAAAAAGTGACGGTTAATCAATGGAACAATCACACCGATGGTATTGGTCCGGCGTGTCCGAAGGTTGGCAGCCATTGTATTGGGGCGGTATCCTATTTCGAGCGCTACTTTTTTAATTTTTTCGCGAGTTGTTTTACTTATCAGGGGATTATCGTTTAGTGCCCTCGATACCGTGGATGCCGAAATACTTAATTGCCGGGCAATATCATGTATTGTTGTTTCTCCATGCTTTGCCATATCTTTTTATTTGCCGGTAAAGTTAAGAAATATTTCATTAAACATGCAATCGATTGCAATTTTGTATTATTCCTGCTATATTTGCATTTTAAATATCAATAATTATTAAAATGTACAAAGTTTTATTTGTTTTGTTTATTGCATTTTCACAGATTTCCTGTTCCGGGAACAAATCTGAAATGCCCGATTTTCAAAAATTGGTTGAGCAACTGAGCAGTCAATTAAAGGTTCTGGTCGATCATATTCCCCCTGAAAAAGTTCCACGTTCTTATCCTGATGAAGACGGCGGCTATCGGATGGTCGGAATTAATGACTGGACCTGTGGTTTTCCGGCCGGTTCATTCTGGTATATGTATGAACTGACTGGCGATATTTTCTGGAAAGAAGTAGCGCTTGAAAATACATTGAAACTCGAAGGTGTTCAGTACAGAACCAACACCCACGATCTGGGATTCATGGTTTTTTGCAGCTACGGGAATGCACTCCGTCTTACTGGCAATGAGGAATATAAAGATGTGATTTTGCAGGCATCTGAGTCGTTGTTAACGCGCTTTAATCCAACTGTTGGTTGTATAAAATCATGGGATCACGGCAACTGGCAGTTTCCGGTGATTATCGATAACATGATGAACCTGGAAATGCTTTTCTGGGCATCGGAAGTTTCGGGAGATCCTAAATTCAGGGAAGCAGCGATTTCTCATGCCGATGTAACCCTTGAAAATCATTTTCGTGATAACTGGAGTAGTTACCATGTGGTTGATTACGATACAATAACCGGCCAACCGGTTGTGAAACAAACACATCAGGGGTTGAATGATGAATCGGCCTGGGGCAGGGGGCAAGCCTGGGGATTGTATGGTTACACCATGACTTACCGCGAAACCAGCGACGAGAAGTATTTAAATGCAGCGAAAAACATAGCCGGGTTTATTCTGAAAAATCTTCCGGAAGACATGGTTTCCTACTGGGATTTTAACGATCCGGAAATACCCGAAACGAATAGAGATGCCTCGGCGGCAGCAATTACAGCTTCGGCTCTTTTTGAATTGAGCCAGTTGGCTGATGACGGTCAGAAATACCTGGACGCTGCCAATAACATTTTGGAAAGTCTAACTTCAGAAAAATACCGGGCCACCGGTGGTACAAACGGAGGTTTTATTTTAAAACACAGCGTAGGACACAAACCAAAATCCAGCGAGGTAGATGTGGCCATTAATTACGCTGATTATTATTACCTTGAAGCATTAAAAAGACAACAAAACTTTAAAAAGGAATAGATTATGGCAACAATTTATGAAGAAAGGTATGCATACCATCCTGAGGATTTTAAAACGTATGATACCGAGAGAATAAGAAAAGAGTTTTTAATGGAAAAAGTGATGGATCCCGGTAACATTCGGTTGGTTTATTCGGCCATCGAACGGTTCATTGTGGGTGGTGCCGTTCCGGTTGACAAACCACTGAAACTTGAGCCGATTGATCCACTGAAAGCTGAATTTTTCTGTTACCGCCGCGAAGTAGGCATTATCAATATTGGCGGGAAAGGTACCGTTACTGTTGATGGTACAGCCTACGATGTGAATACAAAAGAGGCCATATACATTGGCAAAGGAAGTAAAGAGGTAGAGTTCAGTTCAGAATCGGCTGATAATCCGGCAAAATATTACATTAACTCGGCACCTGCCCACAAGGAATATCCGGTAAAACACATTACACTGGCCAATGCCAATGTACTGCACAAAGGTTCGCTTGAAACTTCAAATGAGCGCACTATCAATCAGTTGATAATTAACAAAGTGGTTGATACCTGCCAGCTCCAGATGGGAATGACCGAGCTGAAACCGGGAAGCGTGTGGAATACCATGCCGCCACACAGGCACAGTCGCCGCAACGAAGTATATTTCTATTTCAACTTACCGGAAGATCAAACCATTTGCCATTTCATGGGCGAACCGGACAATACGCGGCACATTTGGATGCACAACGAGCAGGTTGTGATTTCGCCCAACTGGTCGCTTCACTCTGCCGCGGGAACGGCCAACTACACGTTTATTTGGGGCATGGCCGGCGAAAATCTCGATTACACCGACATGGACAATATTGATCCAAAAGATTTAAGGTAAATGTATTTTGAAATTGAATCAAAAAAATAAAACGATATGAACGAACTATTTGACTTATCAGGAAAAGTTGCCCTTGTAACCGGAGGCACACACGGAATTGGAATGGCCATCGGCAAAGTGCTCGGAAAAGCCGGTGCAAAAATATGCGTGAACGATATTTCCGATGAAAAACTGGAAAGTTGTAAAAAAGAATACACTGACGCAGGTATCGATGTTTACACATTGAAGTTTGATGTAACCAGCGAGGAGGATGTCGACCGGGGAATTTCAGAAATTGAAAAAGAAGTAGGAATCATCGATATTCTGGTGAACAATGCGGGAATCATCAAACGAATTCCGATTTTGGATATGCCTGTTTCAGAATACAAACAGGTAATCGATGTGGATTTGGTGGCACCGTTGATTGTTTCCAAACGGATTGCTCCGAAAATGATCGAAAAACGTTCGGGGAAAATCATCAACATGTGTTCCATGATGAGCGTTTACGGCCGTAACTCAGTTTCGGCTTATGCTTCGGCCAAAGGCGGATTAAAACTGCTCACTGCCAACATGACCTGCGAGTGGGCCAAATACAACATCCAGATTAACGGAATAGGGCCCGGTTACATAGCAACCGCGCAAACGGCACCTATCCGCGAAGGCGGCCATCCGTTCAACGATTTGGTAATGACACGCACACCGGCAGGTCGCTGGGGCGAGCCCGAAGATGTGGGTAATGCTGCTCTTTTTCTGGCATCAAAAGCCAGCGATTTTGTAAATGGCCACGTGCTTTATGTGGATGGCGGTATTCTCGCCAATTTCGGTTATGTAAAAGGTGAAAATGAAATTTAAAATGAAAACCAAACTGATATTTTTTATTTTGCTGATCCCCTTTTTCTTTTCGTGCAAGAAACAGTCAACTTACACTTTTGAAAACCCACTCAACAGTCCGCGAAAAGATGAGGTTGTGTTACTGGATAGAGCTTCGATTGCTGAGTATGTTGAATTTGAGGCAGGGGAATTGCCGGTATTCAAATTTGACAATGGTGATTTAGTTCCCACACAGGTTGATGATTTGGATGGAGACGGAGAATGGGATGAGGTGGTACTGGTAACCGATTTTGAAGCCGGTGAAACGCTGGAACTGGAAATTGATTTCGTTCCTGAAAATGAGTACCCCGAATTTGAAAAGCGAACTAACCTGCGATTGGGAATCATTCAGGATGACGGGACATACAAAGAAGTGGATACTTACGCTGCACTTCCATGCGACGATGGTTTTGAAGTTATTGCCCAGGGTGAGAGTGTAAACTGGGAAAACGACAAAATCGGATTCCGCAACTACTTCGACTGCCGGAATGTGAAAGATTTGTTTGGCAAGCTTAAACCAGAAATGATCATCGATAAAATTCATACTCCTGAAATGGGTAGTTATCATGAACTGGCCGACTGGGGAATGGATGTTTTGCATTGCGGAAGCTCGCTGGGATCAGGTGGTTTGGCGTTGCTCAAAGAAGATTCTTTGTACCGGTTGGGTTCAACCGATGTTTACAGCTATCACAAAATTGTGGAAGGTCCGCTACGGTCGGTTTTTGAACTGCGTTACGAAGGCTGGGAAGTGGATGGCGACATGCTGGAAGCAGTGGAACGAATTACGATTTACCCCGGAAAATACTGGTTTGAATCGGATGTTACGGTAACCGGCTGCCCCGAAGGTTCGCAAATTGTAACCGGAATTGTAACCAGCTATTTAAAGCGTGATCCATTCCAATTTAAGGCAAACGGTTTTCAGTGCATCGGCACTCACGATGTGCAGTCGCTTAACAACGATGAGCTGGGAATGGCTGTGGCCGTCCCACTCGAAGAGGCCGGCAAAATCGGGCGTACTTCAGATATTAATTTTTTCAAGCTGGGATACGAAACTGTTCCTGAAAAAGGCTTCAGCAATATTATTTCCGAAACATATTACATCGGTCAGCAGTGCGAAAGTGGCCACCCTGCAAAACACTACTTTTTTGCAGTGTGGGGCCTCGACAAAGACCAGTGGAAAACAGAGGAAGGATTCCGGGAATACATTAACAAAGAGACCGAAAAAATGAATAAGCCTGTAATAAAGCTCTAAAACCGGGATGTTTTGTTTATTTTTCTTTTTCCATTTCAATTTCACTGATTTTTAATAATTTTGAGAAAACATTGAAAGAAATGGATATCAACAAAAAAAGAAAATATATTCAAAAACATTTACAGGAAGTTGACGAAAATACCGTTAATGAGCTTTATCAAAAAATATATTCAGTAATGGATAAGAGCGACCCGATCGTAGGTTATGATCCCCATGGGAATCCAGTAAAAAAGAAACAGTTTACTGAAGATATCATATTGGCTGAGTCTCAAATAAAAAATGGTGATTTCATTACTCTTGAACAATTAAAAAAAGAATCAAAGTCCTGGTGATGAAAAAAAGGAGAGTAATCATCTCTTTTAAAGCAAGGAGTTCATTGCGTGAATATTATGAGTATTTGAAAAAAGAGGTTTCAAAAGAAACCGCCGAATATATAAAAAATGGAATTCTTCAACGTTGTAGTCAGCTGAAAGATTTTTCTAAGTTTTCAAAAGAATATTATTTAGATGAATTGCCAGGTGATTACCAATCGGTTACAAAATGGAAATACAAAATCATTTTTAAAGTCACAGAGAATGAAGTACATATTTTGAATATCATTCATACCAACCGAAATCCTGAAAGGTTTAAAGATATTTGATCGTATAATTATGCAATTTTTTATTTCTGTTTTAATCAGTTTTTTCATCGTTTCCACCTGCACTTCTTCCAAAAAATCCGGCAATTCACAAAGCGGAAAAATCGACCGTTTTGCATTGGTTTCAAGGCATAATGTAACAGTCAGTAAATTTGATTCGCTGAGCTCACTTTCGGTAGGAAATGGCAGCTTTACTTTTACAGTTGATGCCACCGGGTTGCAAACTTTCCCCGAAGTTTATGAAAACGGAATTTGTCTTGGAACTATGTCAGACTGGGGATGGCATAGTTTTCAAAACAAAAACAATTACAAGCTCGAAGAGACCTATCAGTATTTTGATGTGGAGGGAAGGAAAGTTCCGTATGCGGTACAATGGAATGACCCCGGGAGAAAACAGGCGGCGGCAAACTATTTCCGTCAAAACCTGCACCGGCTCCATCTCGGAAATATCGGATTTGAACTTTTAAAAGAAAACGGGAAACAGGTAATTTATAATGAAATCAGAAAGATTGAGCAAACTCTGAATCTTTGGGAAGGCAACATTTCCAGTTATTTTGAAATTGAAGGAGAAGCAGTAAACGTTAATACTGTTTGCCATCCCACCCGAGATTTGATTGCGGCAGAAGTTCAATCTGAGCGAATTAAAAAGGGCTTAATGGCATTTAATCTGCGCTTCCCTTATCCCACAGCAAATCATGTTGATGGAGCCACTGACTGGCAAAGTCCTGAAAAACATCGCTCTGAAATTATCCGTCAAAATGAAAACAGTATAGTTTTTAAGCACACACTTGACACAACAACCTATTTTGTTAAACTGAACTGGGATGGAAAAGCCAAAATCATTCAAAAAGAACCCCATTATTTTGTATTGCAACCGGTGGGAGAATCGGAAAAATTTTCATTTACAGCTGAATTTACCCAGAATAATAATTTCACAAAACCTGCAACATTTTATCAGGGGAAAGAGGCTACTGCCAAACATTGGCAAAATTTCTGGGAAACCGGTGGCGCTGTTGATTTTTCAGAAACTGACGATCCGCGTGCCCATGAACTGGAACGCCGGGTAGTTCTTTCGCAATACCTAACAAGAATACAATGTGCAGGCGAATTTCCGCCACAGGAAACCGGCCTCACTTTCAACAGCTGGTACGGAAAATTTCATCTCGAAATGCATTGGTGGCATGGTGTGCACTGGGCATTGTGGAACCGGGTTGATCTGCTCGAAAAGAGTCTGGAATATTATTTCAATATTTTTGATAAGGCCAAAAAGAAAGCCGAAATTCAGGGATACAAAGGCGTTCGCTGGCCCAAAATGACCGACCCTGCCGGTGGAGACAGTCCGTCGGGTGTGGGCGAATTTCTCATCTGGCAGCAACCGCACATCATTTATTTTGCTGAATTGGTTTATAGAGAAAGACCAAATGCTGAAACGCTAAATAAATATGCTCAACTGGTTTTTGAAACGGCAGAATTTATGGCTGATTTTGCCCGGTGGGATGCAGAAAATAACCGCTACATTCTCGGACCGCCGCTGATTCCCGCACAGGAAAGTCTGGAAAAAAAGAAAACATACAATCCGCCTTTTGAAGTGGCTTACTGGCACTGGGGATTGTCTGTGGCGCAAAAATGGCTGCAGCGAATGAACCTGCCTGAAAAAGAGGAATGGCAAAAAGTAATTGACGGATTGCCGCCGTTTGCACAAAAAGACGGGTTGTACCTCGCAGCCGAAAGTGCTCCCGATTCGTATGAAAATGAACATTATTATTCCGACCATCCCATGGTTTTGGGGGCATTTGGCCTGCTGCCGGAAACTGTTCCTTCGGAAAAACAAATTATGGAAAATACCTTCAACTACATCGCTGAAAACTGGAACTGGCCGCGCACCTGGGGCTGGGATTACCCAATGGCTGCCATTTGCGCCGTCCGGCTGGGAAAACCGGAAGAGGCTGTTGAGCTGCTTCTGAAAGATGTTCAGAAAAACAGTTATTTGCCCAACGGACACAATTACCAGGATGATCGCCTGCGGATTTACCTTCCGGGAAACGGGGGTTTGCTTTGGGCTGTGTCTGCCATGTGCACAGGTTTTGAGGGAAATGAAAGTTTAAATCCTGGTTTTCCGGGGGATTGGAAAGTAAAGTGGGAAAATTTGTCGCCGCCATTTTAAGTAAAGAAAATCTCGCAAAGGCGCAGAAACGCTAAGTTTTAACCGGATTTAATATAGAATTTATTTAATCGATAACCATTCTTTGCGCCCTTGCGACTTAGCGAGAATTATCAATGAATAAAATAAACTGAAAGTAAAAGGTATCGTTTAAGATTTTGTCAACCATGAAATAGTATTCAATTACAGACGGGCACATGAAATCAAATTCCCGCTCTTGATTCCTGTTTCGCGCGGATATCAAAAGCCATACGAGGGCATTGCCACGGCGCTGTTACAAAATACCGGTTTTAATGACCGGGTGCGAAAAATGCTCCTTGGTTCCTTTTGTAATTTTAAAGGAACTCTTTTTTTACAACTTTCCGTTTTCGCATCAATTCCCAGCATGTGATAGGCTGAAAAAGTGACGTATATTTGCTCGAAAAGCCGGGTATGCTGAATCAGTCTTTCGATGCGTTCTTCCTCTGAAATTTCAATTTTTTCGGGATTGAAAAACCAGGGGTTCTGAAAAATACCGCGACCGATCATCACTCCGTTGGTACCGGTTTTTACCACTTTTTTTACCGGACAACCCATGTTGATGTCAAGCCCGTCGAAATCGTAATTTTCTGAAATGTGCTTTGCTATAGTGTGATAAACTTCCGGATTGCGGCCCCAAATCTGGGCTACCAGTTTTACATTTTTTGATTTCAGCAATTCCCGTTCTGAATCGTTTACAATTAATCGTTCCGACACCCGTTCCCGGCCTTTGGGATGGTTCATGCCTTCAACCGATGTGAACTCTGTCATCACCACATGCAGCTTTCCGGGTGCTGCCATTCCGAGCACAATTTCGCGAAAAACCGTATCAGTCACATCTTCCATTGGCGCCAGCGAAAAGGCGGGAGATTTTATTTCTTGCCAGAAATTATTCATCGTTAAATTCCAATCTGCAATTTCAAAAAAACAAATTATTATCAAATCTCCAAAGTGCAATTTTCAAACAAATTTGAACTTGTTTGAATTTTTGAATTTGAATAATTGTAATTTATTTGAAATTTGATATTTGTTTTTTGGTGCTTTTCAAATTTTGCTCTGATCGAACCAGTGCCAAACTCTTCCGATACTTCCTGCTATTCCCAAATTTTTTGGATTTCACTTTTTCGCCGAAAGTTTTTCCGCTTTTTTCTTCGGCACACTCCGGTGTGCAGCAACCGGCATGTTTTTCGGCACAATCCGGGCACTGAATAAAAAGAATATGGCATGTTTCATTGGCGCAGTTAGAATGCGTATCGCAAGGTTTTCCGCATTGATGACACCGTGAAATAATTTGTCCGTTTACGCTTTCGCCCAGCCGTTCGTCGAACACAAAATTTGTCCCAATAAATTTCGAATCGAGATTGGCCACTTTAATTTGGCGTGCATATTCCAGTACTCCGCCGTGCAACTGGTTCACATCTTTAAATCCCTGATTTTTCAGGTAAGCGCTGGCTTTCTCGCAACGGATGCCGCCAGTGCAGTAAAGCAGAATTTTTTTATCTTTTTTGTCCTGCAGCAGGTCAGTTGCAATTTCCAGTTCTTCGCGGAAAGTATCCGCTTCGGGGCAAATGGCACCTTCAAAATGGCCTACTTCGCTTTCGTAGTAGTTTCGCATGTCAACCACCACCATGTTTTCCTGCCCGACAAAATTGTGAAACTCAACACCGCTAAGGTGTTTGCCCACGTTGGTCACATCGTAAGTTCCGTCATCCAGTCCGTCGGCTACCAGTTTGGGCCGCACTTTAATGGTGAGTTTGTAAAACGATTTTCCGTCGTCTTCAATGGCATATTTGATGGGAATATTTTCAAGGATTTCGTATTTGCTAAGCGTTTCCAGGAACGCCTCGAAGTGATATTCCGGTACGCTCATTTGCGCGTTAATTCCTTCGCGGGCCACGTAAATTCGACCAAAGCAATCAAGCGGAAACCAGTCGCGGTAAATGCTGTCCCTGAATTCCCGAGGATTTTCGAGGTAATGGTACCGGTAAAACGAAATTGTTTTTCGTTGGAAGGTTTCCTCCATCAGGCGCTTTTTCAGTTCTTCCCTGTTTATTCTGTTGTGTAACTGCATGATTTCAATCCAAAAAATTTGAATTACAAAAATAGGGAATTTACACCAAAGGAACTAAAAAGAGTTTTTATTCTTTTTTTTGAAATAAATAACAAGTTGGGTAAAGATAGGATATATTTACTTATCCCATCTTTATTCCAGCAATTCCGCAGCAAATTAAAAAAATAGTCGCCACGATCGATCTTCAGGAAAAAACAATACACTACCGTCCTGCTGAAATTCAGCAGGAAACAATTG
>NZ_JBSQIC010000019.1:0-50682 GCF_055108615.1 Tangfeifania sp.
CTAAAATAGGTGAAATTTTTCAGCAGCCAAATGTTGTGTAAAATATTTATACACAATGTTTTGGTTGCTTTTGTTAATAACTTTTTTGCGGATTTAAGGTTAAAATATGTTTAAGTTTATTATTTTTATGCCCTCTTTGCAATAACATAAACAAAAGAAAGAAGCATGGATTTAGAAAGAATTTCAGTTCAAGCACTTAACAATAATACCCCATAGAAAAGCTTAGTTAAATAACATAAAAAACAGGAAGGAGGTAGCTATGAAAAAATAGCCAAAATCTATTTTTGGTAAAAAACATTAAAAAATTGTTCGAAAAGAGTAAAATTCAGATTAAAACATGTTTTCAAAATTTTACACAAACTTGTTTGAGTAAATAAAATCCAATTTAAATTTTAAAGATTAAATCAATGAATAAGTTGAAAATTATAACGTTACTAGCATTTTTGTTTTTCGCTTTTCAGGGATGGGCGCAACAAAAAACGGTACATGGTACCGTTACTGATACAAAAGGAGACCCCATTCCGTACGTAAATGTGGTTATCAAAGGTGCAACAATAGGGACTGCAACCAACGAACTGGGAGAATACGAATTATCAGTTAATGAAGATGTTACACTTATTTTCAGTAGCCTTGGATATAAAGACAATGAAATAAACACAGCTGGTAAAACACAGATTGATGTAGTACTTATAGAAGACAACATTGATGTGGGCGAAGTTGTGGTCATGGGTTACAACTCGGTTGAGCGACAACACCTTGCTTCATCCGTTGAAACGGTTGAAATGGATAAAGTAGAAAACCGTCCTATATTTAAGCTCGAGGAAGCATTTAGTGGTACCGTAGCCGGTGCAACACTTATGCAGGGGAGCAACTTGCCGGGTAGTGTGCCGGGTACAATCTCTATCAGAGGGCTTAGCACCTTACAGGACGCTGAACCACTGGTAATTGTGGACGGAATGGAACAATCGTTAACCGATATCGATCCAAATCAGATTAAGAGTATCAGCGTATTGAAAGATGCGGCTTCTGCTTCGATGTATGGCTCCCGGGGGGCCAACGGTGTAATTATTATTGAAACAGAACGCGGTAGCACCGGTGAATTCAAAGTTAACCTGCACAGTTGGGCGGCTTTTCAAAAACCAATTGATTTGCCCGATTTCGTAGGCTCCTCCAATTACATGCGCCTAAATAACGAAGCCAGGCAAATGCAGGGACAAGAGCCTCTTTTTACACAAGAAGAAATTTCAATGGCTGATAACGGCAATTATACCAACACCGACTGGCTGGATGCCGTTATGCAGAAAACAGCTTACTCGCATAATACTTCGGCAAACATTTCCGGTGGTGGGGGTGTCGGCACATTCAACTTAATGTTAGGATACGTGGAAGAAAGTGGACTAAATACTATTGAAGGGACACAGAAATTTAGTGCACGATTTAACACAAACATTAATATTGCTGATCGTTTTGTGCTCCTTGCCGATTTCTATGCCCACAGGCTCCAGGTTGACCGGCTTTATGCCAACGACGATGGCCATGGCCTTTATCAAATTGCCTGGCGAATGAACCCAACACAAGACATTTTCTATGACAAAGAAAATTTAGACATTGAAGACCATTATATTCTTCATAATAACATGAACCCAATGGCTTCAATTAAATATGGAGGAACAAAAAACAACCTGCACGACAGAAGTACAATCAACCTGAGACCAAGATATTACATTAATGACAATCTGCATATTTCAGGTAATGTGTCGTATATGATTAATAAATCAGCGGATAAATATAAAAGGGAAACCTTTAAATTTTTTGATGGCGATGGCAAACCTGTCGATGTTTGGTCAAATGCAGTAGGGGCTTCTCAGGGGGTAAGTGTGAGTCAAATTACAGCACGAGGCCTTCTGAACTACGAAAAAAACTTACGCCAGGAACAGGATAAAATTTATTTAGTAGTTGGTTCTGAAATAATGAATTATACCTACACCGATTACCGGGAAATTGCGAAATCTTCATTTTTCGGAAAATTAAACTACTCTTTTGATAACCGCTATCTTTTAGAAACCACAGTGAGAACCGACGGCAGCAGTAAATTTGCGCCAGGCAAACGCTGGGGATTCTTCCCCTCGGCATCTTTGGGATGGAACCTTCATAACGAAAGTTTTATGGAATCACTAAAAAGCCAGGGAATTATTGATAATTTTAAAATACGTGCTTCGTATGGTTTAATTGGAAATGAAAACGTTTCACCTTATTTGTGGCAGGAAATTGTGAATACCTGGGGCTGGACAATGCGTGTGCCCAACCCAGATTTTACATGGGAAAAACAACGCCAGGCCAACCTGGGAGTTGATATTACCACCCTCAAAAACAGGCTGAACATCACATTTGATGCCTACAATAAGTATTCTTATGATTTAATTTACTCTGATTTCCCGGTCCCGCCACTCACTGGGTCATATTATCTAACTTCTTCAGTTAATATTGGTGAAGTTGAAAATAAAGGATGGGAAGTTTCTGCAAACTGGTCAGACAAAATAGGTGAATTCTCCTATAGTATTGGCGCGATGGTTTTTGACAATCAAAACAAGGTTTTGAAAGCCGGTTATGCAGAATCTGATACCTTAATTTTCAAAAATAATAACGATAAAATTTGGTTTAAGGGAATTCCGGTAGATAATTATTACGGATATGAAAGTGATGGTTATTTCAGCAACGAAGCTGATGTAGAAGCAACCGAGGCCAAATTGCCCAATACCCTTCCGGGTGACATCAAATATGTCGATCAAAACAACGATGGAATTATAAATGACCAGGATAAAGTAATTCTTGGCGATCCATTCCCGCATTATAATTATTCAGTAAGTATCGATCTGCAATATAAGCGCTGGGACTTTTCAATCCTTGGTCAGGGTGTTGGTAAACGTACCGGTCGTTTGAACGGAATGGAAGGTTATCCTGTATTAATGGATGGTTCAAGTAATTCACTGGGGGCTCCCCGGGAATATTACATGGAAAACCGCTGGACTCCTGATAATCAGAACAGCCGCTTCCCCCGCGTATGGACAGGTTCAAGCACAAATGCCCGCCTTAGCGATGTATGGTTAAGTGACGCTTCATTTTTCAGGATGAAAACCATCCAGTTAGGTTATTCTATACCAAAAATAGGGGATAATATCAGAAACGTACGCTTTTATGTCAATGCCCAGGATGCCATCACCTTTACCAACTGGGAAGGGCTGGAACCTGAAAGAAATGGTGGAAATGGCAATTATCCAAGGATGGCGACATATAGTATCGGTGTAAAAGCAACAATATTTTAAAAATTTAAATAGATTTTTCAAGATGAAAAAAATAATATTAATTCTGCTTATAACAACTACGTTAGTTGGATGCGAAGATTTTCTGGATAAAAGAGATCCCACAGCCACTTCATTTGTTGAATTTTTCAATGATGAAGAAGACCTGCGAAGAGTGATTTACAGTAGCTACCTTGATGTTTTTACTTTAACATCAAACCGAAGGACCATGATCTACATGCATGACGGTAAATCGGACAATGCCTACAGCCGACTTGAGGGAGACCACCACCAACGATTGGCAAATGGCAACTTCAATAGCAATACAGATGCTTTCCTCTATTATTACGAGTTACAGATGAAACACCTGGGGCGTTTGAACACTTTTATTGCTAATGCCGATGTGCCTTATGTTGAGAATGAGTCTGTACGACAAAAATACAAGAGTATTCTTGAAGCATTACGCATTTGGCATTACTTCAAATTGACTTTCCGCTGGGGTGATGTGCCATTTCACCTGGAACCTGCCGATTTAGCTGATGCCACTCAGCCAGCTACGCCAAAAGAGGAAATTTTAGATGAACTCTTCCCTCTTGCCGAAGAAATAGCCAGCAGATTACCTGCCGAAGAATATACTACTGACAAATACATGTTTAATAAATATTCACTCAAAGCGCTGACCATGCGTTATGCACTGTATAACGAACGGTACGAACTTGCAGCACGGCTGGCTAAAGAAATTATGGATAGTGGAAATTATTCGTTGCATCCTGTTTATGGCGATCTATTCCAATATGAGGCATGTTCAAACAATAACGAATTTATTATGCACCTGAACAGGGAAAGTAACGGAAACAGGGCAACCTATGGTTTCAGGGATCTCGGACCGCACTATCGCACAGGTCCCGGTCAGTCTTATCTCGTTCCGCTAAAATCGCTGGTTGATTCCTATTGGACCCTACAGGGTAATCCAATCAACGATTGCCCATTACATTCAAAAGAAGAATACGAATTAAATCCATCGCTTAATCGTGACCCACGCTACAGTTCAAGTATAATGGGGCACGGCGATATTTTCTATGGTGATACCATTGATATTTACAATGAAAATAATCCCATGTTCTACGAAAACCAACGTGCAAGTAGCTCAGGATATTGGTTCAAAAAGTATGTTTCGGAAGCCGATGCATTTAAGAGCAGTGGAAATATGGAATTTGCTTTTTTACGTTATGCCGAGGTATTGCTAACATATGCAGAAGCAAAAATCATGATGAACGATGTAGATGAGCTGGCCAAAAGCTGCATAAACCAGGTTAGAGAACGGGCAGGTTTGGATATGAGCGAGGCGGATGTTACGCTGCCAAAGTATGATTCATACAGCCAGCAAGACTGGATTGAATTAATAAGGAATGAACGTCGAGTTGAATTTGCCGCCGAAGGATTGCGGTATAACGATATCATCAGATGGCACACTGCCGAAGAGGTATTAAATCAACCCGCATTGGGCCATACCCGAAAAGAAAACGGACAGCTGGTATCGTTGAAAATCGAAGACAGGTCATTCAACTCTCACAACTATTTATGGCCTTTCCATGAAAATAGTTTACGGGTTAATCCGGGGTTAAGGCAAAATCCGGGTTATTAATAAATTTATAGCACAAAAGAGGGTTAATGAAAAAAATTGACCCTCTTTTTCAATTTTTATTTTTTAGCTAAATTGCACCGAATGAAACCAATAACTAAAATAAACCGAAGAAGATTTTTAAAAACAACAGGCATCGGCCTGGTGGGGTTACCGTTGGCAACAAATGCCATCACAAAAATAACTCCTGGTGACAAAATCAGAGTGGCACATATTGGCACCGGAAATATGGGCAGTTCGCACATCCGCTGGTTTTCTGCGTTTCCCGATGTGGAAACAATTGCACTTTGCGATGTGGACAAACTCCGGCTAAACGATGCAAAAAAGCTGCTCCAGTCGCGCAATCCGTCAGCAAACCCTGATTTGTATTCTGATTTCAGGTATATCATCGACAGAAAAGATATTGACGTGGTTACCTGTGCCACACCCGACCACTGGCATGCGATGGTGGCCATTATGGCGTTTGAATCGGGTAAAGACGTGTATGGCGAAAAACCTTTGTCGTACTCCCCCAGAGAAGGACAAGTGATGCTGGAAGCAATGAAATACCACAACCGTATTTTTCAGTTGGGGACGCAAATTCATGCCGGCGAAAATTACCACCGTGTAGCCGAAATCATACAATCGGGCGCATTGGGAAAAATAAACACGGTCAGGTTGTGGAAAACAGGCGGAACAAAAGGACTGGGTTTTCCTCCCAACGAAACGCCTCCCGAACATCTCGACTGGGACATGTGGCTCGGCCCGGCTCCCTATTCTGAATATACCCCGGTTAAATGCCATGGTACCTTTCGCAGCTTTTTCGATTATTCAGGCGGTGTTTTTGCCGATTTCTGGTGCCACATTGCCGATATCATGTACATGTCAGTCAGTCCGGAAAACCTGACTTCCATTGATGCACGCGGCGAAGTTCCCGACGACGGTATTGCCGACACCCCAAAATGGATTGACGTGGACTTCAAATTCAAAGACCTGGACGTTTTCTGGACCACCAAACCACCCCAGGTGCCCAATGCTGAAAATATGCACATTGGGGCTCATTTCGAGGGCGAAAAAGGCACACTGACCTGCGATTATGAAAATCGCATCATTAAAATCGGGAACGAAACTTTTTCTGATTTGCCAGAGGTTCCTAAAACTTTACCCCGATCGCCGGGGCACCAGCGTAATTTTCTCGATGCTGTAAAATTGCGTAATCAACCCGAAAGCAACCTGGAGTATGCCCGAAAAATGACGCTTCCCATGCACCTGGCACTTATTTCATTCAGGCTGAAACGTAAACTCAGCTGGGACAGTACCCGGGAAGAATTCAAAAACGACTCTGCGGCCAACTTTTTACTGGCAAGAAAATACCGTTCTCCCTGGAAACTTCCGGATTATTAACATCAAAAATCAATTCTGATGAAAAGAATCTTAGCTCTTGCAATAATTTTAGCATTTTCAATTGGGGGATTTTCACAGGAACACAAGCAATTTATTTCCCTTTTCAATGGGAAAGACCTTACGGGCTGGACAATGCCCGGTGAAGTGCCCGGTTTTGAAGTAATTGATGGTATTATGGTTGCCGAACCATCCAACGGCAGCGATATTTTTACAAAAGAAGCGTTTGCCAATTATATTTTTCGGTTCGAATACCTGCTCTCAGAGGTAGGAAACAGCGGTGTTTTAATCCGTTGCAATCACGAAAATCCCTGGGAGACTGGCGTGGAGGTGCAGCTTTTGGCACCCTGGACACCCTACCGCGATGATTTACATTGCACGGGGTCACTTTACGGACATGTAGCTGTTACCAACCGTCCCGACGAAACCACCGGAATCTGGCACCAAATGGAAATCAGGTGCGACAGGAACCTAATTACTGTTTCGGTTGACGGGCAAGTAGCTACCGAGGCAGATATCGATACGGTGGGAAGCATGAAAAATAAACATATTACCGGTGCAATCGGGTTTCAGTCGAACCACAGTAAAAAAGGAGAATCTGCCCGTTTCAGGAATATTTCTATCCGAAATCTCGATTTGGAGCCGGAGTATGTGAAGGCAGGTTTTTTTGAAGAAGATGCCCGGTATAGAAAACCAGCCCATGAAGCTGCCCTTAAAATTGGAGCTCCCATGATTGAGCCGCTTGCTCAATTGCTTTCCGCTAAAAGTCCGGTGGCACAAAGCGGGGCCAAACAAGTGCTTTTTGACCTTGTTGCCGAATCAACCGCTCCCGATAGCTCAGGAGCAAAAAAAGATGCAGTTGCCAAAAGACTGGAGAAAAGCTTAAGAAATTGTTCAGAAGCTAGTGCTTCTCAATACCTTGAGTGGTTGCTAAAAATGACAAAAAACGAAAATTAAAAAAAATTACTGAACCAAAATGCGTTTATTGGATGAAATTTGGTGTTATCTTACATATCCCAAATTTTCCAAATAATTTAGCCCTTTCAAATTTGTCACATTTATTTTTTGTAAAACTGAATAAGTTCAAGCATAGTCATAAAAACTGGTAATCATTGAATATTAATCTATTTGAAGTGCCATCAGGTTTTTGTCGCAAAAGTTTTTTATTTTTTTCAAAAGCAAATATTATCTTTGGAATTATTTCCGAAAAGAAGTCGAATTCAATTTAAAATACTTATAAAATCAATACAATGAGTTTCGATAAAAAATCATCCAGAAGAAGATTTCTGAAAAGCGCATTGGTTGCCGGAGCCGGATTAACCGTTGTTCCGCGCCATGTATTGGGAGGAAACGGATTTATTCCTCCGTCTGATCAACTTACAAAAGGTATTATTGGTGTGGGCGGAATGGGCCGCGGCCATATTCCCTACGAAGGCACCCGCGTGGTGGCTATTTGCGATGTGGACACAAAGCACCTGGAACTGGCACAAAACCAGATTGGTTACGACGTGAAAAAAATTCACGATTTCAGGGAACTGGTGAACCTGCCCGAAGTGGACATTGTACACATTGCCACTCCGCCGCACTGGCACGGAATCATGTCGGTTGAAGCAGCCAAAGCCGGCAAGGATATTTGGTGCGAAAAACCGATGACCCGCACCATTGGCGAAGGCAAAAAAGTGATGGAAGCCGTAAATGCACACGGCCGAATGTTCCGCCTGAATACCTGGTTCCGGTTTAAAGATACGTTCTACGGACTGGGAACCGATGTAAAACCGCTGAAAAAAGTGATTGACAGTGGAATCCTTGGATGGCCGCTGAAATTTACCGTGAGCGGGGTAACCGGCTACGACTGGAAATTTTACTGGAGTGGCGAACACAACCTGAAACCAATGGCCGTGCCGGAAAACCTCGATTACAACATGTGGCTCGGACCGGCTCCTTACAAACCGTACAACCCGGAACGTGTTCACTCTAAATTCCGCGGATACTGGGACTACGACGGCGGCGGACTGGGCGACATGGGGCAGCACTACCTCGACCCGGTGCAGTACCTGCTCGGAAAAGACGGCACCGCTCCGGTGAAAATTGAAGTGGATGCCCCGCAGCAACATTACGATGCAGTGGGCTCGTGGCGAAGGATTACATACACTTACGCCGATGGCTGCCAGATTATTCTCGACGGTGAAAACAAAGACAAAGATGCGGCTTACATTGAAGGCCCCAACGGTAAAATTTATCGCGGGTTTAGGTCTGATATTCCCAACCTGCAGTCGTTCCTGAAAACCCTGCCTGACCCGGAACCGCAGATTTCTGTCTTCTCCGAATCGGTAAAAACCCGTAAAAAATTTGCCCTGAATGAAACCAACGGATTCTGGTCGGCAACACTGGTGAACCTGGGAATAACAGCAGTAAGGCTGGGACGCACGTTGAATTTCAATCCCGATAAACTTGAATTTATCGAAGATGAAGGTGCCAACCAAATGATTAATCAACCGATGCGGGCACCGTGGTCAATTTAGAAGCCCCTAAATCCCCAAAGGGGACTTTAAAGAAATAACAACATAAAGACGAAATTAAAGATGAAAAAAAGAATATTTCAATATACAGCAATCCTGATTTTTGCGCTGTTCTCGGCAGGCAGCTTTGCACAGGATAACCGGACACTGGATACCAAAGTGGCCGACATACTGGCGCAGATGCCCACCAACGATTTGATTCATCGCGACCGGGTGATGGCTGAAATTGTTGAACTCGGTCCGGAAGGTTTCCGAAAAATGGCCGAATTGCTCACTCCGGCAGGAGTTGGCGATGACACTGCAGTTCGGTTTGCCATCAACAGCGTGGCCCGCTATGCCAGCGATTTTGGAAGGGAAGAAGAACGCAGCTATGTTGAAACGGCGTTGCTCAATGCAATCCAACAACAAACAAATAATGAAGTCATCACTTTTTTGATGAATCAACTCAACCTGGTAGGCGGCCAAGAGTCTGTGAAAACATTACAGGTTTATCTGGCCGATGAAGATTTGGCTGAACCTGCCACCCAGGCGCTTTTATCGATTGGAAACAAGGAAGCTGCAATGGCGCTGCTTTCGGGGCTTTCGAATGCAAACGAAAAAACAGAGGTAACACTGGTACGCGCACTGGGGCAGTTGAATTGCAAAACCGCTCTGCCTGAAATTACCCGTTTGGCAGATACCAAAAACCCGGAATTAAGAAAAGTTTCGCTGGAAGCTTTGGCCGCTATAGGTCAACCGGATTCTTACAAATTAATGCTCGATGCAGCAAAAGATGTTGATTTTGAATATGAACCAACTCATGCGGCAGATGCTTTTTTGAACTATGCCGGCAGGCTGGCTGAAAACAATGAACTCAAGCTGTCTGAAAAAGCGCTTAAAGCCGTTTTTAAAGCCAATTCAGCAGGAGAAAAATTGCATAATTATTCAAAAGCGCTTGCTATATCCACCAAACATTTTGGCTACGAAGCTTTACCCCTGTTGCTCAATGCGATGGATAACAGCAGCAAACCGTTTCGCTATGCTGCATTAAACCTGGCAGAAGATTTGGGCGGAATTGCAGCTACCCGCCAGTGGGTTGAAAAAGCAAAGTCGGCCAGCCCCGAAGTAAAAGCCGAAATTATCAGCATGCTCGGACGAAGAGGCGATGAATACGCGGTGGATTTTGTAAAAAGCAATCTCGACGCATCAGTGCCAGTTGTAAGAGAAGAAGCAATTACTGCGCTCGTAAAATTGCAGGGCACGGAAGCTGTTCCTGTTTTAATTGCTCACCTGGCAGAAGGCAATGATTTGACAGCTACAAAAATTGCATTGTTTCAACTGCTCGACAAAGCGCACCTGGCACCGGTTGCTGCACAACTCGGTGAAACCAGCGGTGAAGTGAAAGCTGCATTTGTGGAAATTATCGGCGCTAAATCGGGCAGCCAGTATTTCGATGAAATTTATGCGCTGACTGACACGCAAAAAGATGAGGTGAGAGCAGCCGCATTTGCTGCACTTCAAAATGTTTCTTCCTACGACAACATCAATAATCTAATTGACAAGTTACTGGCGGTTCAGAATGAAAATGAAATTGAGGCGGTTCAGGCGGCAATTGTGGCGGCCATTAAAGATGTTGATATTGAAAGTACTGAAAATGGTCAGTTGCTGCAGGCGCTCGACCGCACCAGCAAAAAAGAACGAATCGTTGCCATTCTGCCCGAAGTTGGCGGAGATGTTGCGTTGGAAACTGTTGTCGGTTATTTTGAAAGTTCATCAGGGACATTGAAAAATGCTGCTTTTGAAGCGCTTACCAACTGGAAAGATTATTCGGCTGCGGCATCGTTGTACGAAATTTGCCAAACTGCTTCCGGCGAGTACCGCGAACAGGCATTTGCCAGTTTCATTCGTCAGGTGCGCAGCACTCCGCTGCCCGATGCACAAAAACTGCTGCAGTACCGGAAAATTATGCCGTACGCAGAAACTGTCAATGAAAAACGAAGCGTCATTGAATCGATTGGCAACCTGAAAACGTTCCTTTCGATGGTTTATCTCGAAGATTTTCTAAATGACAGTGATTTGCAGCAAACTGCCGCACGCTCCATCATGCGGATTGCACTGCCCGACAATAACGGACAGAACGGTTTTACCGGCGAGAAAGTACGCGAATTGTTAAATCGCGTAGCTTCTGTTTTGGAAGGTGAAGAGAGCGAATACGACATCATCCGGGTAAAAAATTACCTGGCCGAAATGCCTGATGAGAAAGGATTTGTTGCCATGTTTAACGGCAAAAATCTTGACGGTTGGAAAGGCCTGGTTGGCAACCCGATTTCGCGTGCAAAAATGAGCGAAGAAGAATTGGCGCGTAAACAGGAAGAAGCCAATGAGAATTTGCATGAATTCTGGTCTGTAAAAGACAATACCATTGTTTTTAGTGGAAAAGGAGCAAACCTTGTTTCGGTAAAAGACTACGGCGATTTTGAACTAATTGTGGACTGGCGCATCACCAAAGAAGGCGACAGCGGCATCTATTTGCGCGGAACACCACAGGTGCAAATCTGGGATACATCGCGCGTTGAAGTTGGTGCACAGGTTGGCTCGGGTGGCTTGTATAACAACCAAAAATACGAAAGCAAACCACTGAAAGTAGCCGACAATCCGGTAGGTGAATGGAACACATTCCACATTACGATGATTGGCGAAAATGTAACTGTTTACCTCAACGGCGAACTGGTAGTGGATAACGTTCCGCTTGAAAATTACTGGGACCGCAGTCAGCCGATTTTTCCGACCGGCCCGATTGAATTGCAGGCCCACGGAACAAACCTGGCTTTCCGCGATATTTATGTGAAAGAGATAAATACCGATGAAATTGGCCTGACAGAAAAAGAAAAAGCCGAAGGGTTTGTATCGCTGTTTAATGGCCGCAACCTGGACGGATGGCAGGGTAATAAAACCGATTATTATGCCGAAAACGGCGAACTGGTGGTGAACCCGAAAAGGGGAGGACACGGAAATTTGTACACCGAAAAAGAATACAGCGATTTCATTTTCCGGTTCGAATTTCAACTGACTCCCGGTGCCAACAACGGGCTCGGAGTTCGGGCACCGCTTGAGGGCGATGCTGCTTATGTGGGCATGGAGTTGCAAATTCTGGACAACACCGCGCCAATTTACGCCAACCTGCACGAATACCAATATCATGGCTCAGTTTACGGCGTAATTCCTGCCAAACGCGGGTTCCTGAAACCCGTGGGCGAATGGAACACGCAGGAAGTGGTGCTGAAAGGAAACGACATCAAAATTACGCTCAACGGGGAAGTAATCCTGGAAGGCAACATTGACGAAGCCAGCAAAAACGGTACACTCGACGGAAAATCACATCCCGGCCTCGACCGCGAAAAAGGTTACATCGGGTTCCTGGGGCACGGTTCACCGCTGAAATTCAGGAATATCAGGATAAAAGACTTAAGTGAATAAGTGTTAATTTGTTCTATATTTAAACGGGGTTTCCTTTCGGGAGCCCCGTTTTATTTTTGGAAAAATAAATCAACCTTATTTTAAGCAATTAATGCAAAAAAAGGGCATCACGCGGAGTGACACCCTTTTTATATTAAAATCTAAATTTAATTTTCTTATTACAAGCTGTTAACTGCATTCAAGTCTTCGAAAGCTTTCTGCAGGCGTGCAATCATCGATTCTTCACCTTTACGCAGCCATGCGCGCGGGTCGTAAATCTTTTTGTTTGGCTTGTCTTCCCCTTCCGGGTTACCAATTTGCGATTGCAGGTAGTCGTGCTTTTCAGCTTCGTAAGCACGCACGCCATCCCAGAATGCCCACTGCGTATCGGTATCGATGTTCATTTTAATTACACCGTAATCAATGGCTTCGCGAATTTCTTCGTGCGATGAACCTGAACCACCGTGGAAAACAAAATCAACCGGGAAGTCATCGTCGAGGTTGAGTTTTTCTTTGATGTATTTCTGTGAATTTTTCAGAATCACCGGTTGCAGTTTTACATTACCCGGTTTGTAAACACCGTGCACGTTACCAAACGAGGCGGCAACTGTGAAGTTCGGGCTCACCTTTTTCAGTTCCTGGTAGGCATAAAATACCTCTTCGGGCTGTGTGTAGAGCTTCGAGCTGTCAACATCAGCATTGTCAACGCCGTCTTCTTCACCCCCTGTAATACCGAGCTCAATTTCGAGTGTCATTCCCATTTTGCTCATTCTCTCGAGGTATTTTTTACTGATCTCCATGTTTTCTTCCAGTGTTTCTTCCGAAAGATCGAGCATATGCGAGCTGAAAAGTGGTTTTCCGGTTTCTTCGAAATATTTCTCACCGGCATCGAGCAGTCCGTCAATCCAGGGCAGTAATTTTTTTGCTGCGTGGTCGGTGTGCAAAATCACACGTACTCCGTAAGCTTCGGCCAGCGTGTGGATATGTTTTGCTCCGGCAACAGCCCCCAAAATGGCCGATTGCATCCCTTCGAGTTTCAAACCTTTGCCTGCATTAAATGCGGCACCGCCATTCGAGAATTGAATAATAATTGGTGCATTGGCAGCTTTGCCAGCTTCCATTGCAGCGTTAATCGATGATGAACCTATAACGTTTACAGCAGGCAGCGCAAATTTATTTTCCTGTGCTACCCTGAAAATGTATTGTACGTCGGAACCGGTTACAACACCCGGTTTTACAGCATCAGCTATTTTTCCCATAATTTTTACTTTTTAATTTATTGATTTCTTCGCAATTACATGTTTTCCCAAATTTACAATTTCAGTTGCGGTGCTGCAAAAATCGGGTGTTAACTAAGATTAAATTCTTTATTATTTAATATTTAGGTTAACAGGAAGACCCAAATCAGGTTTGATTGTTTTCTGAATTTGAGTTTTCAATCTTTTGACTGACAATATTTTCTGCTTCCTCCACTTTTTCTTCCACCTTTTCAATCCTGTCTTTTTTATCCCTGCGCTTTAATTTATCTATAAGCTTTTTAAGAAAAGGAATTTCATAGGCCATTAAAAACAAGCCTGCTGCCAGAAACAGATACCCCAGTGGAATGAATGGAAAAAACATGAAAATTGCTCCCAGGATAAAAACGATGAATCCAACCACCAGGCGGATGTATTTTATATGTTTTGGTTTTAGTTTAACCATTTAAAAACCTCTATTTATTAAACTATCCGACTGCAATTTTAATACCTTAATGCAAAAAAAAGCAAAAATATAAATTGGAATGGAAATTAAAAACTGCTGAAATTATTGATTGCATACTACAGTTTTCAAAAAAAAAAGCTGCGTGAATCAGTAATTTATACGCAGCCTTGATTTTTTAAAACAGAAAATTCTTACGCAGCACTTTCTTCCATAAACATTTTAATATCAGCTTCCGGCTCGTTAATTACGGCAATTCCGAATTGTTCTACCAGCACGTTTGCAACGTTTGGCGAAAGGAATGCGGGAAGTGTTGGCCCGAGGTGGATATTTTTCACCCCGAGGTAAAGCAATGCCAGCAATACAATCACCGCTTTTTGTTCGTACCAGGCAATGTTGTAGGCAATGGGCAGTTCGTTAATATCGTTCAGCTCGAACACTTCTTTCAGTTTCAGGGCAATTACTGCCAATGAGTAGGAGTCGTTGCACTGACCGGCATCGATTACGCGTGGAATACCACCGATGTCGCCCAGCGGCAATTTGTTGTAACGGTATTTGGCACAACCAGCAGTGAGAATCACAGTATCGGTTGGCAATTTTTCAGCAAAATCGGTGTAATATTCGCGGCTTTTCATGCGACCGTCGCAGCCGGCCATTACAAAGAATTTTTTGATAGCCCCGGTTTTCACCGCATCCACAATTTTATCGGCCAGCGCAAACACCTGTGCATGCGCAAACCCCCCGGTTATTGTACCGGTTTCAATTTCCTGCGGCGGATCACATTTCCTGGCGTGTTCGATGATGGCACTGAAATCTTTCATCCCGCCGTTTTTGCGTTCAGAAATATGGGTTGCACCTTCGAGCCCTGAAGCTCCGGTAGTATAAATTTTGTCTTTGTAACCTGCATTTTTCAAAGGAGGGACAATGCAGTTGGTGGTAAAAAGAATTGGCCCGTTAAACGACTCGAATTCTGATTTTTGTTTCCACCACGAGCCACCGTAATTGCCCACGAGGTGGTCGTATTTTTTGAAAGCGGGATAATAATGCGCCGGCAGCATTTCGCTGTGGGTATATACATCCACGCCGGTTCCTTCGGTTTGCTTCAGCAGTTCCTCCATGTCTTTCATATCGTGACCCGAAATGAGGATCGCCGGATTGTTGCGCACCCCAATATTAACTTGTGTAGCTTCCGGGTTTCCGTAGCTGGATGTGTTCGCTTCATCGAGCAGCGCCATCACATCTACGCCGTATTTACCGGTTTCCAATACCAAATCAACCAACTCGTCAACTTTCAAATCCTCTGTGGTTGCAACCAGTGCCCGCTGCATGAATTTATAAATTTCATCCTTTTTATGGCCCAAATTCCAGGCATGTTCAGCATAAGCTGCCAGCCCTTTTACACCATAAATTACCAGTTCGCGCAGCGAGCGAACATCTTCATTCTCGGTACTTAACACACCCGCCTCTTTGGCCTTTTCTTCAAATTCTTCTATGGAAGAAGCATTCCAGGTTGCAAACCCGGGAAGGTTTCCAGGAAGCTCAATGTTGTTTTCTTTGCACTTTTCATGCAGTTCATCTCTAAGCGCAAGGGCTTCATTAATTCTTTTCTCGAAACTGGCTTTGTCGAAATTGGCATTTGTAATGGTGCTGAACAGCCCGTCGAACACAAATTTATCCACTTTACCGGGGTTCAGTCCTTTACTTCTCAACTTCTCGTTAAACCAGCTGATTCCTTTCAGCATATACATTAAAGTATCCTGCAGGTTGGCCACTTCATTGGTTTTCCCGCAAACTCCTTTTACTGTACAGCCGGTGCCCTTGGATGTTTCCTGACACTGAAAACAAAACATACTCATACTATTCTTTTTTTAATGTTTAATACTTTTCATTCACTCAAATCAATTTCTGAACTGACACATAAAATTATTTACGTGTTTGTCCTGTCCCTGTTATACTATTTTTCATCCAAATATTAAATGGCCCATTCTTCTGATAACACCTCACCTTTAATTCCAATAACCGAAATTTTTACAATTTCTCTTATCATTTTTTTCTTTTTCCGTGAAACAAAATTAGGCATACACCGTTGGATAAATTGTATCAATTGTTACAAATTCGACACAAATGATAAATTATCAACTTTTGAATAAATGCCCTGTTTTTAAAGGAGTTCCCGAAAACGAAATCCGCAAATTGCTTCATCAGGTTCATTACCAGGTTAAAAAATTTAATAAGGGCGATATTGTAGCCATTGCCGGTGAGCAAATTTCCAGTCTTTTTATCATTCTTTCAGGGAGTGTGAGGGGCGAAATGATTGACTATTCGGGCAAAACAATAAAAATTGAAGACATTGAAGCTCCGCGACCGCTGGCAACTGCATTTTTATTTGGTTCCGAAAATCGATTTCCGGTAACAGTGACTGCCAATAACAGCGTGGAAATTTTTTCAATTTCAATTTCAGAATTATTGCGGTTAATGCAGCTTAATCAGGTGGTGCTTAAAAATTACCTGGACAGTATTTCGTCGCGCACCCAGTTTATTTCTCAAAAACTTCATTTTTTAAGTTTCAAAACCATCAAGGAAAAGATAGCTCACTACCTGTTGCAAAAAGCCGGCGACCGGTTGCATTCGTTTCAACTGGACAGCACGCAGCAGCAACTGGCCGACCTGTTTGGCGTTACACGGCCTTCGCTGGCGCGGGTGCTGAGCGAAATGCAAAAAGAGAAACTCATTATCATTGATAAAAAGACGGTAACCCTTTTGAATAAACAAAAACTAAATGAATTGCTCAGAAATGGATAGAAGCAAGTTAGTTACCTACCAAAAGTTTGGGCCTTATTCCAACTTAATAGCATTTAGCACTACCAAATCAACTTTCCCCGGAGTTACCAATTTGCGGTTTACCGGAGGCCAGCCTGAATTGGCAAAAGAAAACCGCGAACAACTGGCCCATGTTTTAAAAATTGATGCCAGTCAATTGGTTTTTCCGGGACAAACACATACCAACTGTGTAGTTAATTTGAACCACATTCCTGAAAATGAAATTTCCGAAACCGATGCCTTGCTAACCAACCAGCCTGGGATATGCCTGTGTGTGCAAACAGCCGATTGCGTTCCCGTTCTTTTATTCGACCCGGTTAGTCGTGTTATTGCAGCAGTTCACGCGGGCTGGCGAGGCACCGTGACAGAAATTGCAACCTTAACTGTTGAAAACATAGAAATTTCAGGGGAATGTACTTTCAAAGAAAATGAAAAATATTACTCAGCACGCCGCGATGGGATTGAAACCGGCAGGATAGTTTCCGGAATTATGCTGTGTTGAACAAAACAGTTTATAATCCTTAAAAACGGGTTCATTTATTTCAGTTTGAACGAAAACAACTATCTTCGCAGCAATCATGTTTCCTGAAAAAAAGTAAATACAAAAAAATGGAAAAATACAAACTGGCAAACAGGCTTACCGGCTGGATTATTTTTATTATTTCGGCCATTGTTTATTTAATGACCATTGAACCCACCACCAGTTTCTGGGACTGCGGCGAATTTATTACCACCTCGTTTAAACTGGAAGTAGGCCACCCGCCAGGTGCACCAATTTTTATGATATTCGGCCGGTTTTTCACGCTTTTTGGCGGCCCAGACAAAGCTGCCGTTATGGTGAATGCCATGTCGGCCCTGGCAAGTGCCTTTACCATTTTATTCCTGTTTTGGACCATTACCCACCTGGCAAAAAAACTGATTGCCAACAACGATAATGTAACCACAGGAAACATCGTTTCCATTATGGCTGCCGGAGCGGTAGGTTCACTCGCCTATACATTTTCCGATACCTTTTGGTTTTCTGCAGTTGAGGGCGAGGTATATGCCTTTTCATCCATGCTCACGGCTATAGTATTCTGGGCCATTCTGAAATGGGAAAACATTGCCGACCGCCCGCACGCCAATCGCTGGTTAATTTTCATTGCTTATATCATAGGATTATCAATCGGCGTTCACCTACTTAACCTGCTGGCCATTCCGGCTATCGTTTTTGTTTATTATTTCAGAAAATACAAAACTACACGCAACGGTTTTATTGCTGCACTGGTTATTTCAGTGGTGATTGTGGGAATTATCATGTGGGGAATTATCCCGGGCGTGATTACTGTTGCATCGTGGTTCGAACTGCTGTTTGTCAACACTTTCGGGCTACCCTACAATTCGGGAGCCTTGTTTTACATTGCACTAATTATTGCAGCAATAGTTTATGGTATCCGCTATACTATTAGAAAGAATATGGTATTTTGGAATACTGTAATTGTTGGGGTAACTGTAATTCTTATCGGTTATTCTTCGTTTGCACTCATCATTATACGCTCGGCAGCCATGCCGCCGATGGATCAAAACAGCCCCAAAGATGTTTTCTCGCTGTTAAGCTATCTTAACCGGGAACAATACGGGCAGCGGCCATTGTTTTTCGGACAGTATTATAATTCGCCGCTCAATCCGCAGGAGCGCTACAAAGAGGGCAAACCGGTTTATTCCCAAATTGACGGAAAATATGTAGAAACCGACCGGAAAGTTGTACCGAATTACGATGATAAATTCACAACCTTCTTTCCACGAATGTGGAGCAGCATGGATCCGGTCCATGCGCAGGATTATCAGCAATGGGGAAAAATTCAGGGACGCAGGATTCAGCACCGTAATGAAAGTGGTAATACAGAAATCATTGTAAAACCCACATTCTCCGAAAATATGCGGTTTTTCTTCCGCTACCAGGTAGGCCACATGTATTTCCGCTATTTTATGTGGAACTTCGCGGGCCGCCAAAACGATATTCAAGGGCACGGCGGGTTGCTACACGGAAACTGGTTAAGCGGCATTAATTTCATCGATGAATGGCGACTGGGCGATCAGGACAACCTGCCCGACCGTTTTGCAAACAATAAAGCCCGCAACACCTATTATTTCCTTCCGTTGCTGCTGGGACTTCTTGGAATTTTTTACCAGTACAAAAAAGGAAAAGAAGGACAAAAAGGCCTCTGGCTGGTTTTCCTGTTGTTTTTCATGACCGGCCTGGCCATTGTAATTTACCTGAACCAGTATCCGCACCAGCCGCGAGAACGTGATTATGCCTACGCCGGTTCGTTTTATGCATTTGCCATTTGGATTGGCCTGGGAGTGCTGGGCATTATTGAAACACTGAAAAAATACATGCCCGAAACCATTGCAGGCGGAGTTGCAGGCGCACTCACACTTGTTTTGGTGCCGGGAATTATGGCCGCCGAAAACTGGGACGATCATGACCGCTCGAATCGTTATACCGCAAGAGACCTGGGTGCCAACTACCTGAAAACCTGCCAGCCCAACGGTATTATTTTCACCAACGGCGATAACGACACCTTCCCGCTCTGGTACAACCAGGAGGTGGAAGGCGTACGCACCGATGTTCGCGTGTGTAACCTCAGTTACCTGCAAACCGACTGGTACATTAACCAAATGCGCCGGCAGGCCTACGATTCTGAGCCAATGCCATTTTCTATGGATGAAGAAAAATACCGCCAGGGTACCCGCGATGTGGTTTACCTGATGGATAACCCGCGGATTTCGAGAAAAAGTATTGGGCTGAAAGAAGCTGTTGATTTTATTGCCGATGATAACCCTGCAACGAAACTCAGGCAGGCCGACAATGCCGCCTATCTTCCCAAAAAAGTAATCAGCTTTAAGGTGGATAAAGAGGCTGTAATTGAAAACAAAGTGGTGAAACCGGAAGATTACGATAAAATTGTCGATTCCATCACTATCGATTTATCGGACCGAAATTACCTGCCCAAAGATGAAATGATGATTTTGGATCTGCTCGCTACCAATAACTGGGAACGCCCCATTTACTGGGCCATTACAGTTGGCAGAAACAAATACATGAACCTGGAGGATTATTTCAGGGTAGAAGGTTTTGGGTACCGGTTTGTGCCCATTAAAGGCGAGAGTGAAGCCGAACGACTGTCGTACGGAAGTGTGGAGACTGAAATAATGTACGATAACCTGATGAATAAATTTGCCTACGGAAACATGAACGATCCGGATGTTTACATTGATGAAAACAACCGGAGAATGATGACCAACATCCGAAATTCATTCAGCAGGTTAGCCGACGGTTTGATTGCCGAAAACAAAAATGATTCGGCCATTGCAGTTATCGACCGTGGCTTTGAATTGGTGCCGCCCGAAATTGTTCCGTATGAATTTTTTGGCATTCAGCTTGCCGAAAATTATTACAGAGCCGGAGCTCCTGAAAAAGCAAGAACTGCTTTCGAAGAAGCAGTGGCGACGTTCGACGATGAGCTGAGCTACTTCCTTTCACTCGACCGCAAATTCAGGCAGTCGGTTAATGAAGAAATACAACGCAACCTGTTTTACCTGCAACGAATGGAAAGGACCGCCCGCAACAATGGCGACTCCGAACTTTCGGCGAAAATAGGCGAAACGCTGCAAAAGCATTTTGAATCTTATAATTCAAATTAAATGAACATTTTAATCATTGGCTCCGGTGGAAGAGAACATGCCCTGGGCTGGAAAATAAAACAAAGCAAAAAAGCCGGGAAACTTTTTTTCGTGCCCGGCAATGCAGGTACCAGCGAGTTAGGTGAAAACATTCCCCTTGGAGTAAACGATTTTCAAAATATAAAAAAAGCCATTGTCGAGAAGCAGGCAGAAATGGTGGTGGTTGGCCCCGAAGTGCCGCTGGTTGAAGGCATTCACGACTTTATATCGGCCGATCCCGAACTTCAAAATGTAAAAGTGGTGGGTCCTAAAAAAAATGGAGCTCAACTGGAAGGCAGTAAAGATTTTGCCAAAGACTTTATGATGCGCCACAATATTCCCACGGCAAAATATTTATCGGTAACCAATGCAAACATCAACCAGGGAATTGATTTTCTGAAATCATTAAAAGCCCCTTATGTGCTGAAAGCCGACGGGTTGGCAGCCGGGAAAGGAGTGTTGATTCTCAATTCGCTTTCCGAAGCAGAAACCATGCTGAAAGAGATGCTGGAAGGAAAATTCGGGGAGGCCAGCAACAAAGTAGTAGTTGAAGAATTTTTGAGCGGCACAGAGGTTTCGGTTTTTGTGATAACCGATGGCAAAGACTACAAACTTTTACCCGAAGCCAAAGACTACAAACGCGTTGGCGAGGGCGACACCGGCCTGAACACAGGAGGAATGGGCGCCATCTCGCCCGTGCCGTTTGCCGGGCGCGAGTTCATGAACAAAGTGGAAACCCGCATTATCAAGCCTACCATCAACGGGTTGAAAATGGAAAAAATTGACTATTCGGGGTTTATCTTTTTCGGCTTAATAAATGTGGACGGCGAACCATTTGTTATTGAATACAATGTGCGGCTTGGCGACCCCGAAACAGAAGCCATTTTACTGCGCGTGAAATCTGATTTTGTTGATTTACTCGAAGGTGCTGCCGACGGAACGCTTGCCAAAAAAGAAATTGAAATCGACAAAAAAACAGCTGCAACCGTAATGATTGTGTCTGGCGGCTACCCGGGAAGCTACCAAAAAGGGCTGGAAATTTCCGGTTTGGAAAAAGTGGCCAACAGCACTGTTTTTCACGCCGGGACAAAACCCGAAGGCAGCTCGGTGGTGACGAGCGGAGGCCGGGTGTTGGCCGTAAGCTCTACAGGCAACAACAAAACTGAAGCCCTGGAAACTTCATACAGAAATGCTGAAGTCATTCAGTTCGATAAAAAATATTACCGGAAAGATTTAGGATTCGACCTTTAATTAAAGGTATGATACTTCGTACATTAAAATCAAACAGTGCTGTAAACTTCATCCTGTTCCCTTTGTTTGCAGTTATTCTCTGGCTGAAAAGCCTTTTTAACCCCGAAGTTTATCCGTTTAACAGGGGCGAAACCGAAAATTTATTTTACCGGCCTGTAGCACAGCTGCTTCAGAATTCAGCATTTCTGCAAAGCCTGATTGCATTGTTGCTCTTAATTTTAATGGCTTTTCTGGTCTTGCAAATTAACAACCGGTACAGTTTTATCCGCGTAAGGACCATGCTGCCCGCCCCTCTTTTTGTAATTCTTATTGGAGGATTTACCCAACTGCACACCCTCCATCCGGTTTATTTTGCAACTATTTTTTACCTGATTGCCATCTTTCGTTTTTTCAGCGCTTTCGGAAAAGTAAAGCCCTACACAGCTTTGTTCGACACTGGAATATGGCTGGGTGTAGCTTCACTATTTTATTTCAATGCCATAATTCTATTGCCGGCATTTTTAATTGGCACCGGCATTTTAACCCGTGAAACCCGTTGGCGCGAATTCGTGATCCTCATCACCGGTTTCATCGTCCCATTTATCCTGGCGTTTGCTTTTGCTTTTTATACCAACCATTTTCTTGAATTACTGAAAACGTTCGAATTGAATATTGTAACCCCCAGCAGCTATTTAAAAAATGATATTCCCTTGCAGGCTTTTCTTGGAGTGCTCATTTTTTTAACATTTTTAGGCAGCATCAAAATCCTTCAGCAATACAACACCAAAAAAGTGAGCACACGCAAGTTTTTCACCGTTTTCTTTTTCCTGTTCCTTTTTTCGGTGCTCAGTTATATTTTTGTGCCGGCAACTTCGCAGGAAATGCTGATGATTATTGCCATTCCCGTAACGTTTCAAATATCCAATTTTTTTGTTTTTCTGAAAAGCCGGTTTTGGAGCGAATTGCTCTTTTCGTTGCTGCTTGTTATTGTAATTGCGCTGCAGTTTTTAAGCTAACAATCCATGAATAAAAAAAAAACGACACTGGCCATTTAAAAGAGATATTGAAACAAAAAAAGATGCTCGACGGCAACTACGATTTTGTTTTTACTGATAACGTGGTTGGCCGCACTTTTCTTACTACCGGTGGCGAAGTGCGCTTTGAAGCGCCGCTTAACAACCGGCTTGCCACTGACCTTGAAAAAGGGAAATACTGGTGGTTTGGACAGGAAAAAGAAGCGTATGTTCTCAACCACGAGTTGGCACATATTTTTCGTGCCTGCCGTTTTTCGGCCCTTTCAAAGGAAACAGCCTGCTGGTTCATTTTGACGGCGGTGCCAGTTTGAGTAACTTTTCGGCTGCACATTTCATCAACGGAAAACTGAGATGCCTGGAATGCCATTGGGATTTGAAACCCATGAGTACAATTTACAATGCCAACGCGTTGGTTTTCGCCATCACATCGGGGCAAAACTGCCCGAACAAAATGCAGTGCCCGGAAAATTTATGGGATTTGCCGGCTGGGGCAACCCACGTCCCGAAATTGAAGAATGGCTCATTGAAAACAATTATTTTCAGAACATCTGGTTAGATATAGGATTCGTAAGCGCCATCCTGGCCAAAAAAAGTATTGAGCAAGTGATTGAATTTGCTTCCAAAAACCAGATTAAGTCAGTACGTATTAAATCCGTAAATCTCATCCGTGGGTTTGCGGATTTTTTTACGCAATTTATAATCTGCTGGCGGATAACCAAACGTTATCAGCAACCCGATTTTGCGCTTTTGCGGAATGTGAAGCAACTGCTGGATTTTCTTTTCATCGAACCAGCCAATCATGCAGGTTCCCAAACCAAGTTCTGCGGCCTGCAAACAAAAATGGGCGGCAGCAATTCCAATGTCGTATTGCGGGTATTCCTTATTTTTGATACCGCCGCCAATCCGGGCAATCAGTTTGGCTTTTTCAATAACCAAAACAGCAATCACCGGCGCTTCGGTGGCAAATTTGTTAAACGAAATTGCTTTGTTGAACGTGGCTTTGGCCACCTGGTTCTTAAGCTCCGGTTCATCAACAATAATCAGTTTCCAGGGTTGGGAATTGCAGGCTGACGGTGCCAGATGGACCGCTTCTATAAGTATTTCAATTTTCTCGCGTTCAACCGGCTTATTTTGATAACGACGCACACTTTGCCTCAGCTTGATTAATTCCTGAAAATCCATAATGTTATTTTTCTGAACTCCGAAATTAATTGAATTCTTTCAGCTTTCGATTAAACAAAACAAAAATTCTATCGTACATATTAGTAGTTATAATGTAAAACCATAAAATTTTAAGTTATGTCAGACAGTGTTTATAAAATTATTGAAGTAGTTGGCAGCAGCCCCGAATCATGGGAAAAAGCAGCTCAAAATGCAATTGACCGTGTATCCGAATCGATACACGATTTAAGAATTGCCGAAGTGAAAAAAATGGACTTGCACCTGAATGAAGGAAAAATTGAATTTTACCGTGTAAAGCTGAAAGTTTCGTTTAAATATCAGAACGATTAATGACAAACATTTAATTACTTCTTGAAGGGCGTAATTTTAAACGCCCTTTGTTTTTTTAGTTTTCCGATTTTTTCTAATTTGGTAAAAATCAATAATATCAAAAAACAATGAAACGTAGAATATTTATCCGCAACAGTGCCTTGGGTGGGCTTGCCCTTACAATTCCCGGCATTCGCAGTTTTGGTAACGATTTTTCGGCCGATTATCATATTCCTAAACGGGTTTTGGGAAAAACAGGCGAAAAACTTTCAGTAATCGGGTTTGGTGGAATTATGCTGAACGACAATCCGCAGGACTTTGCCAACGAGTTGGTGGCCAAAGCATACGAGCTGGGTGTGAATTATTACGATGTTGCGCCCACTTACGGGAATGCCGAAGAACGCCTGGGGCCCGCACTGAAGCCTTATCGTGAAAATTGTTTCCTGGCCTGTAAAACCAACAGGCGCGATGCCAAAGGAGCCCAGGAGGAACTGGAAAATTCTTTAAGACTTTTACAAACCGATCATTTCGACTTGTACCAGCTACATGCACTTACTTCTGTTGAAGAAACAGAAAAAGTATTTGCGCCCGGTGGTGCCATGGAAACTTTTGTTAAAGCCAAACTCGACGGAAAAGTGAAACACCTCGGCTTTTCAGCACACTCGGTTGAGTCAGCACTCATGGCAATGAATAGTTATGATTTCGATTCGGTATTGTTCCCCATTAATTTTGCCTGCTGGCATGGAGGCGATTTTGGGCCACAGGTTTATGCCGAAGCCGAAAAACGCGGAATGGGCATTTTGGCCCTGAAAGCAATGGCACTCACCCGGCTGAAAGACGGAGAAGAAAAATTATACAAAAATGTGTGGTACCGCCCCATAGAAGATGAAGAAATTATGAAGATGGCGTTAAAATATACATTGTCGAAAAATATTACGGCTGCCATTCCTCCGGGAAAAAATACCCTGTTTTTAAAAGCGCTTGAATTTATGAACAACTACGAGCCAATTTCCGGGGCTGAAACCGACAAACTTTTATCGCTGTCGAAAGTAACCGCACCTGTTTTCATGCACGCTTAAGCGGCGTGTCACCTCAGTTCAAAGGTGGTGGTTCCAATATTGTAACCGTCGGCAAAAATGTCAACGGTGTATTCTCCGGTCATTAATTCAGGTTCGTTGGAATTGTCCCAAAAAATAGCTACCGGCAGGTCATGTCCTTCGTAAACTACTTCGCGCATGGCCGAATATTGAATTTTCAGGTCTTCGTACCTGAAGAGGTTGTTTTCCGATTTGCTCATTAAAAGCTCATCGGGGCGCATTATGCGTGCGTAAATATTTTTTGGCCCGCGTTTGGCGGCCACGTTTTCACCCAAAATAAAATAGATCCTGATTTTATCAGTCCGCCGCGCAAACCGGGTAGTCTGACTTCTTGTGTTAAGCGGTTCGGCACGTAATTGCCTTACCTGCAGCCTGGAGGCACGCTGAAGGCTTTGTTCCAGTTGTTGTTTTTCTTTACTCAGTTGTTGTTTTTCTGTTTCAGCCTGCTTGTACTGTTCTTTTACTTCAAGGTTTTCGGCCATCAGTTCTTCATTGCGGCGGTTTAATGAATCAATCTGAACCACGAAATCTCGCATGATTCCTCTTAATGTAGTTACCTGTTTCTGGTAGGCATTAATTTTTTCAAGGCTGACTTTTTTGGTTTGTTCCACCTCCACCAAAAGGTCTTTTACTTTGGTTTGCGCCACAAAAAGTTGTTCGCTAAGCGTGTCGCTAACAGTTTCAAGTGAGTCGTAACTGGTAACTAAATTATTTAATTCAAGTCGTATGGAGTCTTTTTCGGCATTCAATTCATTTAAAATTGATTTATGCTCGCGGTTTTGTAAAAAGTAGAGAACTACAACTACCGCAAGGAGAACCGAAAGAGTAATTACAATAATATTGTTCCTTCGGTCTTTTGCATTCACTTTTTTTTGGGCATCCAAATCATTCATTTTCGCTATTTTATATAAGAACCTGTCTTTTATTCAAGAACGGCGTAAAATTACAAATCTTTTGTGTGCCACAAATAAGAGGTTGCCTTTTTTATAGCAACCTCAGCAGGAAATAATTATTAATTGTTTTGAATTACATATTCCCGATTTTTAACCCAAAATAAAATGTGCGGGGATTGAGTGGCCCGTAAATATAAGCCGGATCGCGATTAATTCCTGAGTCGAAATCGTCCTGATAGCTGTTGGCAATGTTTTTTATTCCGCTGTTTAGCTGAATAATGCCCCTTTTTCAGCATTCACGCGGGTATAAATTACCACACCGTTTTCATCCGGAGTACCGTATTCGTTGGCAAACGGATTGTTGAGGTGGGTGTAGAAACCTTCAACTAAAAGCTGGTATTGCCATCCACCATTAAAATTGGAAAAATCGAGCGAAGCGGTAAAAACTGTTTAAAGTGGTTAAGAAAGAAAATTAACTCACTTTTTTAATTTCAGACGAAAGCTTTTCGAGCTCCTCGTCGGCTGTAGCAAGCAAGTCGGTATTGAGGTCTTTGTAATATTTCTTTACAAGTTTGGGATTGTCTTTCCCGTCAGGATGGTTGGCCCTCTTGCGGAAATCGCGATGTTTCTCCACCACCTCTGTGGCAATTTTCATTACAGCATCCTGATTTACTTTCTGATTATATTCCAATACGTAAAAACAATCGTTTAATACCAACGACATTAACAGGTCAATGTCTTTCTTCAAATCTTTAATACTTGCCATAATCTGTTTTGAATTAGATTTCTTTGAACCTGCAAGGTAGCAATTTTTTCAGTTTTATAATCCATCAAAAATCATATCTGGTTCAGGTAGTCATGCCCTCACATTGTGTGAGGGCATGACTAAATTTCAAAAATAGTTACCGGATTTTTCTTTGGCATAGTTTAAATCTGTTATCTTTTAAGGAATAAAATTAAACATGAAATTTATAGCTGATTTACATATTCATTCCCATTTTTCGCGGGCAACCAGCAAAACGCTCACGCCTGAATACCTCGATTATTACGCCGGGCTGAAAGGAATTAAAATAGTTGGCACCGGCGATTTTACACATCCCGGGTGGCTGGCCGAGCTGAAAGAAAAAACCGAACCCGACGGTAACGGGTTGTTTAAACTGAAAAAGGAATACCGGCTCGATTCACCTTTTTGCGATAATGATTCGCGGTTTTTGCTCACGGCTGAAATTAGTAATATTTACAAGCGCGGAGGAAAAGTTCGTAAAGTACACAACGTAGTACTGGCTCCCGGATTTGAAGAGGCCGAAAAAATCAACCAAAAACTGGTAAATCTGGGCGGCAACCTCACCTCCGACGGGCGGCCAATTCTCGGGCTCGACTCCCGCGACCTCATCGAAATTGTGCTCGATTGCAGCGAAAACAACTACTTTATTCCGGCACACATCTGGACACCCTGGTTTTCCATGCTGGGCTCCAAATCGGGGTTCTATTCGCTGGAGGAGTGCTTTGCAGACTTGTCTCCGCACATCCACACCATTGAAACCGGCCTTTCCACCGACCCGCCCATGAACTGGCTCTGTTCGTTCCTCGACAAGGTTACGCTGGTTTCCAATTCCGATGCCCACTCACCTGAGAAATTGGGACGAAATGCAAATGTTTTCAATACCGAACCGAGCTATCATTCCATTACAGAAACACTGCGAACCGGAAATCCGGGAAAATATCTCGGGACTATCGACATGTTTCCGCAGGAAGGAAAATACCATTACGACGGCCACCGGAAATGCAATGTATGCTGGAAGCCGGCCGAAACCCTGCGCAACAAGTCCATCTGTCCGGTTTGCGGAAAGCCGGTGACAATTGGCGTGATGAACCGCGTGATCCAATTATCCGACAGGGAAAATATTGAAAGTCGTCCCAATAAATTGCCATTCCGTTCCATCATTCCGCTAAAGGAAATGCTGGCAGAAGTTGAAGGCGTTGGTGCGAAATCGAAAAAGGTGGAAGCCGGATACATGCATACCTTGGAAAAACTGGGAAACGAGCTGGATATTTTACTCGAAATTCCGTTGGAAGAGATTAAGTCAAAAACATCGGAAACACTCGCTGAGGCTGTTCGCCGGATGCGCAACCGCGAAATATACATTCAGGAAGGATACGACGGGGAATACGGTGTTATCAGTGTTTTTAAACCGGGCGAAGTGAAAAACTTCGAAACAACCGGGTCACTTTTCCAGGTGGAAAAACCGGCACCGCCTGAAAAACGGGCGTTTATTCCATTCGATTTAAAAGGCATTCAAAAGTTGCTGCACCAAAACGATCAGATTGAAAACCTGGCGGCGGAAAAGCAAGAGCAATACAAAGCAGAAACCACAGAAGCACTGGTTTACAACAATTTAAATCCGGAACAATTTGCCGCAGTAAAATACGATGAAGGACCAGCACTGATTATTGCCGGCCCCGGAACGGGCAAAACCAAAACCCTCACCAGTAAAATTGCCTGGCTGGTTGAAAAACACATGGCAAAACCTGAAGAAATCCTGGCCATTACATTTACCAACAAAGCCGCTGGCGAACTCAGGGAGCGACTGGAAATTCTGCTGGAAAATAAAACGAAAGCCAGTCTGGTTACTGTGGCTACTTTTCATGCATTCGGTCTTTCTGTTTTAAAAGACCACCACACAGAATTTAACCGAACTGAAGATTTTATTTTGGCAGATGAGGGATTGAAACTGGAAATCATCAAATCTTTTTCTGAATTGAAAACCGGCGAAGCTAAAAAGATCAGCGCCGAAATTTCGGAAATAAAAAATGGCACCAAACCGGAAACTTCCAGTTTCACGAAATATGAAAAGGAATTGCAGAAGTTCGATGCTTTCGATTTGGATGATTTGATTGTTAAGCCTTTGCAGCTTTTCGGTAAAAATGAAGAAGTAAAAACTGCTTACCAAAAGCGATTCCGGTTCATTTTTGTGGATGAATACCAGGACACCAACGATGCACAGTATCGCTTGTTGCGACAACTTGCCCCGGATTCATCTTCGAATCTTTGTGTGGTAGGCGATGCCAACCAGTCAATTTACGGATTTCGTGGCGCGAACGCAGGCTACATTCAGCGTTTCACCGACGATTATTCTGGGGCAAAAGTTTTCAGGCTGAAACAATCGTACCGCTGCTCGCAAACCATCCTTTCGGCTTCGGCCAATGTGTTGGATAATACTGCCGGTTTTTTGGAAGGACTTTCAGATGGTGTTCAGGTTTCTGTTTCGGAACAACCTACTGGCGCTGCCGAGGCTGAATTCATTGCCCGCCAGATTGTGGAACTGGTGGGTGGAGTCAACTTTTTTTCCATTGACAGTTCTGTTACCCGCGGTGAAAAAAACGAAGGCATTTCAAGCCTTTCCGATTTGGCCGTATTATGCCGCACCCGCAACCAGTTTGAGGCCATCGCAAAAGCATTGAACGATCATCACATTCCTTACCAGGAAGTGGGAACAGTGCCGTTTTTCAGGGAAGAACCGTTTCAGAGTTTCATCAATTTACTAAGCGTTTTTTTATCCGGTAGTTTTGAAAAAGCTGCCCCTGTTTTCAAACTGAAGAAAAGAGCATTTTCGAAATTGCAGTTTGAAATGGCAAAGGAGGAGATCAAAAAGTTGGATGCAGTTTCCTTTCTAAATTACCTGAAAGATTCGTTTTTCCCGGGTGAAAAATTTGATGAACAAAACTGGGAACGGTTTACCGGTATGGCCGGGAACATGAAAAATTGGAGTGAATTTCTCAATTATGCAAAGCTGGGTTCCGGCGCTGACATTCACCTGAAAAACCTCGAAGCTGTTTCGCTAATGACATTGCACGCATCGAAAGGGCTTGAATTTGAATGTGTTTTTATTCCCGGTTGCGAAAAGGGCCTGCTGCCTTACAATCTGTATAAAACTGAAGTGGACGAGGAGGAAGAAAAGCGCCTGCTTTACGTGGGAATGACCCGCGCCAAACAACTGTTGTATCTCACCCATGCCCGGAGCCGAATCCTGCGCGGGCGGAAGTTCAACCTGCCTAAAAGTCCGTTCCTCAGTACAATTCAGCAGGAGCTTATTCAGCAAATTAAAAATAAACCACACAAAAAGCCGGGGGAGAAGGATAATCAGCTAAGTTTGTTTTGAGAAAAAATGAAAATACCAATAAGCAAATTCCAAAAAACAAATAATTATCAAAATCAAATGATTCAATTTTCGAAACTTACAGATTGGTTTTATATTAAGGATTTACAGTATTGGTAACTGTTTGGTATTTGTATATTGTAGTTTAGAATTTATTTGGAATTTGACCATTGTGTTTTGGGATTTAATGAAAGAATTATGTTACTGGCAATTGACATAGGAAACACCAACATCGTTTTTGGAGTGAACGATAACGGGAAGTGGCAAAACCACTGGCGCATTCAAACCGACCATAAAAAAACTGCCGATGAGTATGAAGTTATTTTTCGTTCGTTGCTTTCGGCAGGTAAAATTAGCAAGACCGATGTAAACAACATCATCTTAAGCAGCGTGGTTCCGTCGCTGGTTCGTCCGTTTACCGAAATGCTTCCGGGGTTGTTCGACGGAACAAAAATTACAGTTGTTGATCCCGACATTTACCCGAAACTGCCCATCAAAATTTTGAATCCGTATGAAATCGGTGCCGACCTGGTAGCCAATGCGGTTGCAGCTTATCAAAAATTTGGAAAACTAACTACGGTCATTGATTTTGGCACTGCCCTCACGTTTACTACAATCGGCAAAAATGCTGAAATAAAGGGTGTGGCCATTGCACCCGGTTTGCAAACTGCTGTTGCTGCTTTGTCAGGTAAAACTGCCCAGTTGCCGCAAATTCATTTAACACCTCCGCCATCGGTATTGGGCGAAAATACGGTACATGCCATCCAATCAGGCATTGTTTACGGGTTTACCGGTCTGGTTGATTCTATGATTGAACGCACGCAGCATGATCTTGGCGAAAAGCTAACAGTTGTTGCCACCGGCGGTTTGAGTTCGGTGATTGTTCCGCTAACTAAAAACATTAAAAATGTGGAGCTGCTGTTAACGCTGGATGGGCTGTACGAAATAAACAGGCTTGTTTGCGATTGAAATCTCAGTTTGCCTCCAAAATTTCCAGCAGTTCATCCAGCTGTGGGGTAAGAATAATTTCGGTGCGACGGTTCATTTGCCGGCCTTCAGCTGTTTCGTTGGTGGTTAACGGAACATACTCACTTCTGCCCGCAGCAATAATCCGCGAAGGATCAATCTGCCCGTTTTGCGTTAGAATTTTGGTAACAGCTGTGGCACGCATCACGCTTAAATCCCAGTTGTCTTTAACAGCTCCGGAGCCGTGCATGGGAACATTGTCGGTGTGGCCTTCCACCATAATGTTGACATCTGTGTTTTCGGCCAGCAACTGGCTCAAATCGCGTAAAGCCCTTTGTCCGTTGGGATCAACATTCCACTGCCCGGTTTTAAACAGTAATTTTTCGTCCATCGAAACGTAAACTTTCCCGTTCTTCTCGTGAACCGTCAGGCCGTTATCTGTGAAACCGGTAAGTGCCCGCATTACTTTGTCTTTCAGGTCTTTCACTGCCTGGTCTTTTTGGGCCAGAACTTCCTGAAGTTCAATTAGCCGCTCATTGCGTTCTTTCAGTTCTTTTTCTGCTTCACGCAAACGGTCTTCGCGCAAGGTTAAACCGCGCCGGGTAGTTTGGAGTTCATCCAGCAAATTTTCAATTTCTTCCGAACTGCCTGATTTCAATATATCGAGTTGCCGGTTTAAGCTGGCCTGTTCTTTTTCAAGCGTTTCCACCTTTTGTTTCTGAACGTTCAGGTTATAAAGTGCTTCTTCCAGCCGGGCTTCCAAATCTTTGTTTTTGGCAGTCAGCTGTTCGTTCGCACTTTTTAATTCAGTGTTGGCCACTTCAAGATCAGCATTCGACCGTTTGAGTTGTTCGTTTTCCTGGGAAAGTGCTTTGACTTTGTCCTGTACCTGGTTAAATTGTTTTGTTGAAACGCAGGACGATAAAAAAAACAAACCACTAAAAAATAATATTTTGTGAACAGTTCTCATGTTTTTAAATTTTTATATTGGCTAAATTAGAACAAATTTTGTACCCTTTCGTTTTTTGAACAAATGGGTTTTCAGTTTTTGTTATAACTTTGACAAGATTTTCACACAAATATATGGTACGGACGAAGGAAAAAATACTGGAACAGATAAAAACTCCTGCTGATTTGAGGAAGATGGCCCCCGAAAAGCTTTCTGAGGTTTGCGATGAATTGAGAGAATATATTATTGATGAAGTTTCTGCCAATCCCGGGCATTTGGGGGCAAGCCTGGGGGTTGTTGAACTTACGGTTGCATTGCATTATGTGTATAACACACCTTACGATTTGCTGGTATGGGATGTTGGCCATCAGGCCTACGGACACAAAATTTTAACCGGCAGGCGGGAAAATTTTCATACTAATCGTAAACTGAATGGCATCAGTGGCTTTCCAAAACGTGATGAAAGTGAGTACGATACGTTTGGTGTCGGCCATTCTTCAACCTCCATTTCGGCGGCTCTGGGTATGTCAATTGCTGCCGGGTTGAAAAATGAAAACGACAGAAAAATTGTAGCTGTAATTGGCGATGGGGCCATGACAGGCGGAATGGCTTTTGAAGCCCTGAATAATGCCGGGGCCAGTAAATCGGATTTGCTTGTTATTCTTAACGACAATAATATGGCCATTGACCCGAACACGGGCGTAATTGGCCAGTACCTGATGAATATTTCAAAGTCGGAAACCTACAATAAAGTTAAAAAAGACGTTTGGGAAGGATTGGGAAAACTCGATGGTTTTGGGAAGAAAACCCGCAAGTTCATTCAGAAAAACCAGCATGCACTGAAAAACATGCTGCTCACCGAAAATAATCTTTTTGAAGCTTTTGATTTTCGTTATTTCGGGCCAATTGACGGGCATGATGTTGAATATCTTACTGAAGCTTTAAATGATTTAAAAGATATTCCCGGGCCGAAACTGCTCCATATTGTAACCCAAAAAGGAAAAGGTTTCAGCCACGCTGAAATGAATCAAACAAAATTTCATGCCCCTGGATTATTCGACAAAAATACAGGTGAAATTTTGTCGTGTGGATGCCAGGTTGATAAAGCACCTAAGTTCCAGAATGTATTTGGTGAAACACTGGTGGAGCTGGCCGAAATGAACGAGAAGATTGTAGGAATTACACCAGCCATGCCCACAGGCTGCTCCATGAACCTGATGTTGGAAAAAATGCCACACCGGGCTTTTGATGTGGGCATTGCCGAACAGCATGCCGTAACTTTCTCGGCAGGTTTAGCCACACAGGGGATTGTGCCTTTTTGTAATATCTATTCCACTTTTATGCAGCGCGCTTACGATCAGTTGGTGCACGATGTGGCAACACAAAACCTGCATGTGGTTTTTTGTCTCGACCGCGGCGGGTTGGTTGGTGAAGACGGGCCAACACACCACGGAGTGTTTGATATTGCCTACATGCGCTCGGTTCCCAATATGATTGTTTCGGCTCCTATGGATGAAATAGAGCTGCGTAATTTGATGTACACTGCCCAACTTGAAGAAATTAACCAACCGTTTTCAATTCGATACCCGCGAGGATGTGGAATAAAAAAGGACTGGAAACTGCCTTTCGAAAAAATTGAAATTGGAAAAGGACGACAGCTTTCAGAAGGCAATGATGTTGCCATTCTCACCATTGGGAAAACAGGAATTCATGCACAAATGGCAATTAAGGCGCTGAAGGATAAAAATATTTCAGCCGCTCATTACGACCTGAGGTTTGTAAAACCGCTCGACGAAACCATGCTCGATGAAATATTCGAAAAGTACAACTATGTTTTAACGGTTGAAGACGGCGTAATTAAAGGTGGATTTGGCAGTGCCGTGCTCGAATTTATGGCCGAAAAAGGGTATTCGGCACATGTGAAGGTATTAGGTGTTCCCGACAGGTTTATAGAACAGGGCACTCCCGATCAATTGTACAAAATATGCGGTATTGATGCAAATGGAGTAGTAGCGGCAGTAATGAAAATGATGGACCGATAATAAATTATTTTTCCCGTCGTTTTCAACATAAATAATTAAAACAATCGCACGTTGGATATTTATCTGAAAAGAAAGCGCGGGAAAATTTTACTTCTGCTAAGTGCAATTATAATCGGTGTGGCATCGTTGCTGTACACCAATTGGCTTACCGAAAAAATGGCCCGCGAAGAACGAAAAAAAGTGGAATTGTGGGCCGAAGCCACCAAACGATTTGCCGAACCGGTAATTGAAAGCACCAACCAGGCTGCCGTGCAAAGATTGAATACTTCTTATCTGACTTTACTTCAGGAAATTGCCGAGCAAAACACAACAATTCCTATAATTATTGTTGATGAAAACGGTGATTTTAATACCGATGCGAACATTAATTACAGCGAAAGCCGGCGCGAACAGGTGCTGAAAAATGAGCTGGAAAAAATGAAGGGGTATTCAGAACCGATACCCATTGTGCTATCCGACGAAAACACGCTGTACCTCTATTACCGCGAATCGAATATTTTGCGCAACCTGAGGTACTATCCTGTGGTCCAGCTTTTTGTAATAATCATTTTCATTATTGTTGCCTATTTTGCTTTTGATGCCACCCAGCGCGCCGAACAAAACCAGGTTTGGGTGGGCATGTCGAAAGAAACCGCGCACCAGTTGGGCACTCCCATCTCATCGCTAATGGCCTGGATTGAGCTGCTTAAAATGCAGAATGTTGATCCGGCACTGATTGATGAGTTTGAAAATGACACGAGACGGCTCGAAAAAATTACCGAGCGTTTTTCCAAAATCGGCTCAAAACCCGAGCTGCTGACGACCAATCTGGTTGAGGTATTGCTTTCAACGGTTAGCTACCTCAAAACCCGTTCTTCTGAAAAGGTGAAATTTGAAATGAATTTTTCAGAAGGCGACCGCGTGGAAGCCCCGCTAAATGCTGCACTTTTTTCGTGGGTTGTTGAAAACCTGTGTAAGAACGCAATTGATGCAATGGACAACAACGGGAAAATTACGTTCGAGCTTCAGGAAAAAAATGAAAACGTATTGATTGATATTACCGACACCGGAAAAGGCGTTCCGAAATCGCAGCAAAAAACCATTTTTCAACCCGGTTTTTCCACCAAAAAACGAGGCTGGGGGCTTGGCCTGTCGCTGGCAAAACGCATAATTGAAAACTACCATAATGGTAAAATTTTTATTAAATGGTCTGAATCAGGAAAAGGAACTACCTTCCGGATTGTCCTTAACAAATAACCGAATTGTATGTTACCAAATGCAGGAAAGAATTTAATTTTCTTGCAAGAAGATGTTCCTTAAATTTATCCATACCTTTGGTTTTCGAAAAATTGGAGTTAAAATAGTATGAACCGCAAAACCGATATTTTTTCAAAAATTCATGCTGACTTTCAGTCGTTTGAACCTGAATTAAAAAATTGGAAATCGCAAAAAGAGACTGTCGTTTTCACCAACGGATGTTTTGATATTATTCACCACGGGCACATCGATTCGTTGATTAAATCGGCAAAAATGGGAACCCGGCTGATTGTTGGCTTGAATTCTGACGAATCGGTACAACTGCTCAAAGGAAAAGGGAGGCCCATATTAAATGTAAAATCGAGGGCAGCTGTTTTGGCCGCTTTCTCTTTTGTCGATGCTGTTATTATTTTTCATGAAGAAACACCTGCCGAATTAATTGCCCAAATTTTGCCCGATGTTTTGGTAAAAGGGAAACAATATGCCATTCATGAAATTGCCGGGCATGACACCGTGCTCGAAAACGGCGGGAAAGTGGAAACGCTCGAATTGGTTCCGGGGATTTCTACTTCGGATATTATTAACAAAATTAAAATCCTGGATTGATGGCCCAAACAAAAACAATTTACACCTGCCAGAATTGCGGGGCGCAGTCGCCAAAGTGGCTCGGACGGTGCCCTTCTTGCGGCGGGTGGAATACGTATATTGAAGAAGTGGTTGAAAAGAAAAAATCAACTTCAAAAGTTTCGGTTCAGCTTTCAGGCAATCAGCCGCTCACACTTGAAAATATAAAAGCTGAAAAAAACCAGCGCTTCCCGGTAGGGATTAATGAATTCGACCGTGTGCTGGGCGGAGGCATTGTTCCGGGGTCAATTGTGCTGCTTGGCGGTGAGCCGGGCATTGGGAAATCAACACTGGTGTTGCAAATGGCATTGGGTTTGCCCAACAAAAAAATTCTGTACATCTCGGGTGAAGAGAGCCTGCAGCAAATAAAACTTCGGGCTACCCGGCTGGAAATGAAGCAAAACAGCTGCCTTTTCCTGAGTGAAACTTCGCTGGAACATGTAATTGCCCAAACCGAACAAACAATGCCCGATTTGCTGGTGGTCGATTCCATCCAGACTGTCTCTACCGAAGTGATTGAATCGTCGCCCGGTTCGGTTTCACAGGTGCGCGAATGTACTTCGGCCATTCTGAAGTTTGCCAAAAAAAACGATGTGGCTGTTATTCTCATTGGGCACATCAACAAAGAAGGAAGCCTTGCCGGACCAAAAGTGCTGGAACACATGGTGGACACCGTTTTGCAGTTTGAAGGCGACACCAACTACATGTACCGGATTTTACGGGCCAATAAAAACCGCTATGGCTCCACCAACGAGCTGGGAATTTTTGAGATGCGCGGCAACGGCCTGCAGGAAATACTGAATCCTTCGGAACAACTCATCTCCAAAGTGAGCGACGATGTAAGCGGAACGGCTATTGCGGCCACCATCGAAGGCATCCGGCCTTTTTTGATTGAAATTCAGTCGCTTGTGAGTTCTGCCGCTTACGGAACCCCACAGCGTTCTTCCACGGGATTCGATTTGCGCAGGCTCAACATGTTGCTGGCGGTGCTCGAAAAACGCGCCGGGTTTAAACTGCTGGCCAAAGATGTTTTTCTGAACATTGCCGGCGGGCTGAAAATTAATGATCCCGCCACCGACCTGGCGGTGATTTGTTCCATTCTTTCATCCAACATCGATGTGGCGGTTGACCACAAAACATGTTTTACAGGAGAGGTGGGCCTCACCGGCGAAATTCGCGGTGTAAACCGTATTGAACAGCGCATTGCCGAAGCGGCCAAACTGGGGTTCAACAAAATATTCATTCCCGTTGTAAATAAAGGGTTCGATGCTTCAGCTTTCAACATTCAAATTGAAAAAGTTGCCCGGGTGGAAGAGGTTTTTCGCATAATTTTCAGGAAGTAAACGAGTTATTCTTTCCATAAAATAGCTTTTTTTAACGGAAAGCTTATTGCCGGTAACGTAAACTATTTTTAATTTGCACCCCGTTTTAAAATGAAGAAACTGTTTTACATATTAGTTGCCATTCTCTTATGGGGTTTTACAGGTTGCGACGAGCCTGTTGTTGAAAAACCGGAAAACCTGATTGAAAGGGAAAAAATGATTGAAATGCTGGCCGATATTCATCTGGCCGAAGCGGCATTCAACACGCAAAGACACCGCGACTCGCTGGTGGAACAAAGTTCATCTGCCGATTTTTACTACTCAGTGCTCGATAAATACCAGGTGGCCGATACGGTTTTTGAAAAATCGTATGTTTTTTACGCCAGCCAACCCCGTGAATTTGAAAAAATGTACCGCGAATCAATGAACCTTCTCAACGAGATGGAAGAAGAATTTATAGGTAGGAGAAAGGAACAAAAGGAACTGGATATTCAGAACCGGTAGCAGTGCGAAAAATTTCTGCCACATACATTTTCCCGGGGAACCGGGCACCGCTGAAAAACGGGATTCTGGTTTGTACCGATAACGGAAAAATTATTGAGTTAATCGATACCGGCGGGCAGATAGAAGAAGAAGCTGGCCTGGAACAGTACAGCGGAATTTTAGTGCCGGGTTTTGTTAATGTCCACTGTCATCTGGAATTATCGCACCTGAAAGGAAAAATCCCAGAAAAATCCGGAATGGGTGGTTTTCTCGCTGCTATTAACCGGCTCAGAAACGTAGAGCCTGAAATCGTGGAAGGGGCAGCCGAAAAGGCAAAACGTAGTTTACAGGCCCAGGGAACAGTGGTTGTGGGCGATATTTCCAATTCAACTTTAACGCTTCAAACAAAACAAAACAGCAAAATTTATTATCACACATTTGCAGAGGCTTTTGGGTTTCATCCTTCGCGTGCTGAAAGAGCTTTCAGCATGGCGAATTTTGTGAAAGAGATGTTTAATGAATTTGGCCTCAGCGCATCAGTTGTTCCGCATTCACCCTACTCCGTTTCGGCGGAGCTTTTCAAAAAGATAAGCGAAAACGCACGTGGTAAAAACAGCCTGCTTTCCATCCACAATCAGGAAAGCCGGGCAGAAGAACAGTTTTTCAGTGATGGTTCAGGTCCCATTGCCGGCCATTTAAAAGATAACCTGGGAATAGACATTTCGCACTGGAGGCCAACAGGCAAAAGCCCGCTGCTGACAACGCTGAACTATTTACCATCGCAAAATCCCCTGCTTTTGGTTCATAATACGTTTACAGAAGAATCTGATATTCTGGAACTGAAGCAACAACGCACATCTGAAAATACGTTTTTCGTGCTTTGTCCCAACTCCAATTTATACATTGAGAATACACTTCCTCCGGTTCCGCTTTTTCAAAAACACAGGCTGAATATTTGCCTGGGAACCGACAGCCTCGCCTCCAACAAACAACTTTCGGTGCTTGCCGAAATGATAACGCTTCAACAACATTTTCCTGAAATTACACTGGAAGAACTGGTGTTGTGGAGCACGTTCAACGGGGCAAAAGCACTTCAGGTTGAAAACCGTTATGGTAGTTTTGAACCGGGGAAACAACCGGGTGTAAACCTCATTACCGGCACCGATTTAAAAAACCTGAAACTCACGGATAAGTGTCAGTTGAAACTGATTATGCGAACGTAATAGGTTAATCATTTTTGAATGACGGAACTAATCCACGCTAAAATTTTTTCTAATGCATTCGGTGAAAAGGTTTGTTCCAAATTCGGAATTAAAAACAAAAGTAGTATTACATGCGTTTGTTTCATCATTAATGCTTTATTGGTCCCTGGAACTTGATCTTTTTGATTCCAGATACCGATCCACTTTTTCATCAAGCGAATCGCCCAGAATAAAAGCTGCAAATTATGAGAATTACTGGCAGAATTGATTTCATTTTAGATTTCTTTTTCTTTTTAATCTGGTCCAAATGTTTTGATTTACAGTTTCTGAAAGTTCATTAACATCTTTTTGAGTTGCTTTCGACTTTGCAGTTGTCTCTTTGTATTCCAGATAGTCAAGCATATCTTGAAGCTCGGTTAAATCAACATAGCTGGCAACCTTACTAAAATTTCCTTATCTGTTCTTTCTAATATCAAATCCTTAAGTAATGTTGTGTGCCATTTCTATTTTATTTATATTTGTCACTGGTAAATTTTTGTTAAAACAGGTTAATTTTCATATATATGAGTCAATCAGTATTTCTTACAGTAGAAGATATCGCTAACAATTTGAAAGTTACGCGCCAAACTGTCTCAAAATATATCAAAGACAAGGAACTTAATGCTATAAAAATAAATAAAAGCTATCGAATTTCAGTTAAAGACTTTGAATCATTTTTGTCTAATAACTCAATTGCGCATGATCCAGAAGTTGCGTATTTAAAAAAAAGTAAAAATTGCACACTAGAGTATTCTGATAAATCAGATGAATTTGAAGTGTTGTATCACAATTATAATGGAGTTGTTACTTGTATTGAAAAACAGCACAATAAAGCAGAAAACAAATTCATCTTTGGTGATAATTTATATATTTTAAGAGAATTATTAAAAACACATAGAAACAAAATCAACCTAATATATATTGATCCTCCTTTTGGAACTGGACAAGATTATAATTCATTTGAAGAGGAAAACGCATATTCAGATAAACTGGTTGATAGTGCATTCTTAGATTTTTTAAGAAAAAGATTGATTATATTGAGAGAATTACTTTCAGATGATGGAAGTATATATTTGCATATTGACAAAAAAATTGGCCACTATGTTAAAATTATGATGGATGAAATTTTCGGGTATAATAATTTCATAAACGATATAACAAGAATAAAATGCAACCCAAAAAATTTTGCTCGCAATGCATATGGCAATTATTCTGATATGATTTTATTTTATGCAAAAAAAAGGGACAAAAATATTTGGAACAATGTTACAGATCAAATGTCAGAATACAAACGGAGGCAATTATTTCCTAAAAGACATCCAAAATATGGTTTTTATACGACTAATCCAATTCATGCACCAGGTAAAACTTTAAATGGTGATACTGGAAAAGAGTGGAAAGGGATTAAGCCACCTAAAGGGCGTCATTGGCGATATAGCCGTGAAGTTTTGACCGAACTTGATAATAAAGGACTCATTGAATGGTCTGAAAATGGAAATCCAAGAAAAATTGTTTTAGCATCTGACCATAAAGGTTTTAAAATTCAAGATGTCTGGGAATATAAAGACAAAGGATTGTCTTATGTCGATTACCCTACCCAAAAAAATAATGATATGCTCGAAAGAATAATTTTAAATTCATCAAACGAAAATTCGTTAGTTTTAGATTGTTTTGCAGGTTCAGGAAGCACTTTAAAGGTTGCGAATAAATTGAATAGGCAATGGATTGGAATTGATAATTCTCCTCATTCCTACAATGTGATAAAAAAAACTTTCAAACAAGAAAATATTAAGTGTAATTACTTTGAATACCATTCTATAGTTTAAAGGAAAGACTCTAAGTATTCGGTAAGCAATAATGCACTCACAATATCATATTCACATTCTTGAACCTGAACGCATGTTTTATCATTTATTATAGTTCCATCTGATTTCCTTAAAGCCCAAGGGAAACCATCAATTATGCCAACTCTTTTTACACTACCTCGTTGGTTCCTACACAAATTGATTACCTCAACAACTTGTTTGTTTTGATTACCCCCTGGTGAACCAATCCATTTTGCTTCACCAACGATATATGTTTCATTTACTTTTGCAACAAGGTCAGGTCGTTTTTCTAAATTTTGATTTAGCTCATCAATTATAAAAGATTTAGCTATTTCTTCAGAGGAATTTAAAATATATATGCCACTTGTAGAATTTCTAAAATCGTCAATCTCTAATAAATTGAAATTATTTCTCAACCAATTGGTAAACATTGGCCCCATTTGAGTATTCAATTTTGGTGCAGATTCAAGTCTAATTACAGTTTCTTCTGCAGTCATTGCATAGAGAGAATTAGCAATCCTTTGAATTTGTTGTGGATTATTATTTAAACACCCCTGAATGTTTTTAATTAAGTACCATAAAGGCTCATCATATGGAAACTTTACTTCATTTTGGAGAATTTCAATCAACTCTTGAGTTCTCCGCCCTTGATGTGCGGAAATTATTCTACGACGAAGTTGAGAGTTTAATCTTTCAGGTCTTGCAGTTTGTAATGGGTACACTTTCAAGATGTTATCCAGATATGCGGTGCTTTCAAAAAGTTCGACACTTTTTAAAACCCATTCATTTAGTTCATTTCGATTATTTTCTATATCAATAGTTCTGTTCATAAACCTTGCCTTTATTTATTCATTTTTTTGAAGATACAAAACATGTTATTGTTTTTAAATTCAGTGAAATAAGTTTTTTACAGCTCTGTTCGGTACCATTCCGAACTCCTTCCCAGCCAGCGTATTCCGCCCACAAAACCTTTAAGTTTCAGCAGATCATCACTTTCAAGCCAGGCGTAACAATCATAGGTATTCCCGGATTTTGGATCGTAAATCTCACCGTTTTTCCATTCCTCTTCTTTGGCATCGTACTCAAAGCCGCTCAAAATCTGTAAGCCCAGCAACGAACGGTTTCGAAGCGATTCATCCGGATTTTCATCGTCTTTTGGCGGCTCGCCGTTTTCATAATTTTCAGGAATAATGAAAACGATGGCACCAATGTATTTGCCATCCTTTTTCTCAATTTCAATTTTCGACGTTTTTTCTTCGTTCTACCACACACCTGTAATTTTATCGGCCTCCTGGGCTATTGCTGACAGAGTATAAATTGCCATGGAAATGAGAATAATAAGTTTTTTCATAGCTGTAATTTTTATTTTTCAGACTGTTTCGTATTTATCAAATTGATTATTAATTTTATAGAGTTTAAAAATAGTAAGAATTAACATAAAATACAATTTCTTTTTTTCAAATTAAAAAACCGGGTGATGAAAATATTTAAACGCATTTTAACAGGAGTGGCAGGAGTAATTGTCCTTGTAGCAATAGCTGGTTTTTTCTTTTTAAACAACCTGCGAAAAGGAGCGCTTCCGGATTATGATAAAAACCTGTATTTACCGGTGTTGGAAGAAGAAGTGACCGTATTGCGCGATTCCTTTGCCATTCCGCATATCCAGGCAAAAAGTGAAGCGGATCTTTACCGGGCGGTGGGATTTACTATGGCACAGGACAGGCTGTGGCAAATGGATTTATTGCGTCGTGTAACTCAGGGGCGGTTGTCCGAAATCCTGGGAAAAGACCAGCTGAAAACCGATTTGCTCATGCGTTCACTGCGCATCAGGCAAAAGTCGGAAAAAGTACTTGAGCAATCATCGCCCGAAGTGAAGGCCACATTAGAAGCTTTTTGCGAAGGCGTAAATTATTACATGCAAAAATTCCCGCTGCCACCCGAGTTTAAAGTTTTGGGTTATCATCCTGATCGCTGGGAACCGGTGCATTCCATTGACCTGATTGGCTACATGTCGTGGGACCTCACCTCGGGATGGGGCACCGAAATGGTTTTGCAGAATGTGAAAAATGAAGTGGGCCAGGAGCTGGTTGCCGATTTGATTCCCCAAATGGAAAATCACCCAACAACCATTTTCCCTGATTTTAATGCGGTGAATATTTCTGCCGGGGAAACCTTGTTGTCGGCAAACCATGAGCTGGAAAAGCTTGGAGCCGGAATTTTTCTGGGAAGCAACAACTGGGCAGTTTCGGGAGCCAAAAGCAAAACCGGCATGCCGCTGCTGGCCAACGACATGCACCTGGGCTTGTTCGCGCCCGGAATATGGTACCAGATGCACCAAGTGGCCGAGGGCTCCGTAAATGTTACCGGCCTTGTTTTACCGGGACAGCCGTTTGTTATTTGCGGGCACAACGGTTCTGTTGCCTGGGGAATGACCAACGTGGCGGTGGACGACCTCGATTTTTATGCTGAAACACTGAACGAAGATTCTACGCAATATTTGCTCGACGGGCAGTGGAAAGACCTCGTCATTCAGGAAGAACTTATTCACACAAAAGAGGGAGAAATAATTAACGAAACCCTGAAATTCACCCACCGCGGCCCCATTGTCAACCGGTTTAAAGATGCTGACGAAACAGCACTTTCCATTCACTGGATTGGCAATGAAATGAGCGATGAAATCCGTACGATTTATATGCTCAACCGGGCGCAGAACTGGAGTGATTTCCGAAATGCGGTAAAAACATTTAAGTCGGTGAGCCAAAACATTGTATATGCCGATGCTGCCGGAAACATTGGGCTGCAATGCTCAGCCGGTGTCCCCGTGCGCGAGGGAAGCGGCATTGAGATTTATCCCGGCGACTCCTCGCTTTACGACTGGCAGGGACTGGTACCGTTCGAAGAATTGCCTTATGAATTTAATCCCGAACGGGGATATGTTTCTTCGGCCAACAATAAAACAGTTTCCGAGGATTACCCACATTACATCAGTTACTGGTATGCCACACCAAACCGCATCGACCGCATCCGGGAGATGCTCGAAGCAAAAGAAAAACTGGGCATTGAAGATTTTCAGGAGATGCAGGGTGATGTAAAATCGAAAAAAGCGGAGTTGATGACACCTGTTTTTTTAGTTGAATTGAACGGGGAAAGTAACCGCACTCCCGCTGAGAAAGCCGCACTGGAGAAACTCAGGAACTGGGATTATGAAATGGCCAAAGAAAGCCAGGCAGCCTCAGTTTTTGATGTGCTTTACCGCAAAGTGGCCGAAAATATTATTAAAGATGAACTTTCTGAAGAGCTTTTCGAATCGGTTAAAGGGCAGCGAATTTTGCTGGAGAATTTAATGCTGAACCTGCTTCCGGATAAAAATTCTGCTTGGATCGATGATAAAACCACGTCCGAAACAGAAACCTACAGCGATATCGTCAACCGCTCTTTCAGCCAAACTGTAGAAGAACTTTCCGGCCGGCTGGGCGACGATCCGGAAAATTGGAACTGGGGAAAAATTCACACTTTCACGCTGAACCATCCGCTTGGGGTGGTGAAAATGCTCGACAAAGCACTGGGCTTAAACCGCGGGCCTTTCGAAATGCCCGGAAGTTTCCACACGGTGTGTCCTTTTGCCTATTCATACAATAACCTGTATAACGTAAACCACGGCGCATCGCACCGCCATATTTTTGATGTATCCGACTGGGACGCTTCAAAAACGGTAATTCCAACCGGAACCAGCGGAATTCCTGCCAGCGACTTTTACCTCGACCAAACCGAAATGTACCTGAACAACCAGTATCATGCTGATCCTTTCAGCACTGACAAAGTTGAGAAAGCTGCCCGTTTTAGAATGAAACTTCAGCCAGTTGATCGGAGATAGGGATTATTTGTGAATAATCCGGGTTAGGTTGCCAGGTTAGTGTTAGGGAAATTTGAAAACGAACGCAAGTTTTTTTCAGGTGCCGTGTCTTATTCGTAAATTTCAGTATTAAATTTTTGAATGAGCGAGGCCGAAATCATAAAAAAACTTCAGGAAGGAGACGAGAAAGCTTTCAGGCAACTGGTTGAAAAATATCAGCAATTGGTTGTAAATACCTGTTTCGGGTTGGTGCACAACACCGAAGATGCCGAAGATATTGCCCAGGATGTTTTTATCGAAGTGTTTCGTTCCGTTCATAAATTCAGGGCCGATTCAAAAATTTCCACCTGGCTTTACCGGATTGCCGTGAACCGCTCACTCAATTTTATTCGCGACAATAAACGCCGGAAATGGTTTCGGTCGGTTGACGAAGCAAACGCCCCCGACGACAAAGATGCTTACAAAATTTCAGGAGAAACCGATTCGCCGGATTCCGACCTTGAAAATAACCAGCGTACGGCACTTTTGCACGAGGCCATCGACTCGCTGCCCAAAAACCAGCGGGTAGCTTTCACACTGAATAAATACGAAGATTTGTCGTACAAAGAAATTTCGGAAGTCATGCAGGTTTCCCTGTCGTCGGTGGAGTCGCTGATTCACCGCGCCAAAAAAAACCTTCAGAAAAAATTGTACACCTGTTATAAAAAGAAATGCATTTAACCGCAAGTTTTTAAAAAAGAATGTGTCAAAACAATAAACGATAATAAAAATGCAATGCAAAAAATTACATAAAAAGCTGATATTTTTCCTGGAAGGCGATTTGCCCCATCACGAGATGGAGCAGGTAAAGCAACACCTTGCTGAGTGTGATGAATGCGCTGCTTTTGCCAGCGAAATGAGCAAAACGCTAACTATTTTGCAGGAAGAAAAATCGCCTGAAGTGAATCCGTTTTTTTATACCCGTGTTAAAGCCCGGTTAGAATCACAAACCGAAAACCCGGCGCAGTTTATTCGCAATCCGTTTGTGGTGAGGGTGTTACAACCGGCGTTTTTTTCGCTGTTGCTTTTGGCCGGAATTTATACCGGAATTAAAATCGGGCAACCCGCAGATACCGATGTAGATTATTATCAGCAGGAACAGGTAGTTCCGTACTTGAATGAAATGGAAGCCGAGCCGATTGAAGCATTTTTAATGGAGTAAAATCATGATAACCAGAAATAAATACCGCATACTTACCTGGCTGGTTGTCATTCTGCTGGCAACCAATATTTCAATGGGGGTTTCATTTATTTATCATAAACAGCAGGATAAAAAATTGCTGGAACAAGTAAACAGTGAAGAAACCGAAATTGAAGTTCCGGCACAGCAGCGCACCCGTTTTTTCAGGGAGCAGCTTGATTTGCAACCCGCCCAGGTAAAGGTGTTCAGGGAGCTGAACCGTGATTTCAACCGCAGTGCGTGGCAAATTACCAATCAGCTTGCCGGGTTACGAATTCAAATGATTGAGGAGCTGGGAAAGGAAATTCCCGATTCACTAAAACTGAATTCAATTACAGAAGAAATTGGAATATTACACACTGAATTGAAAAAAGAAACCATTGGCTATTACCGCGAAATGGAGGAAGAGTGCAACCCCGGGCAACGGCAAAAACTCAATGAGATATTTATGTCGATGCTCCGGCAGGAAGAGGACGTAAAACTCCCGCAACGGGGAAGGCGGAACAGGTTTGGCAACAGATAGAAATTAGGTATAATTAAAAATTAAGAAAAATGAAAACGAAAAATTTTGTTTGGATGTTTATCGCGCTAATGTTAACATCAACTACGTTACTGGCCCAGGGCCGGAGAAGTGTAAATCAACCGGGATATGGTTACGGTTATGGTCAGGGAACCTGCCTCGCTGTTTTACCGGATTTAACTGAAGAACAGCAGGCTAAAATTACCGAACTGGAAGCGGCTCACCAGGAAACTATGGCTGAGTTGCGCGTGCAGCAACGTTCAACATTTGAGCCCGTTGAGAAAAGTGAAATCCGTACTGAAATGCTGAAAAAAGTGAGGGCACACCGCGAAGAAGTTCGCAACCTGCTGACCGAAGAACAGCAAAAACAGTACGATTTATTGCAGTCCCGCAATAATTACGGAAGAAAAGGTTTTGCGCAGGGACGAAGAGGTCAGGCTGGTTTCCAGGGACGTGGCGGAAGAGGCTGCGGATATCGCGGGAACTGGTAATCTTGTTTGAAAAAGTGTCTGGAAAGTTATTCAGGCACTTTTTTTTTCAATTATTACAGGCGTTTCAGTTCCGTTATTCAGGCTTTTCTTATTTTTGAATTGAACTAACAAAATCCACTGAAATGAAACGCCGCAATTTTTTCAAAACAACAGCCCTCGGGGGCTCCGCATTGGCTTTGGGCGGAGCAACTGCCTGCACTTCCACCTCAAAAAACAAAGCGATAAAAACTGATTTTTCAGATTTCGAACTGAATGAAGCCACCGTTGACGACCTTCAGCAAAAAATGCAATCAGGTGAATTGACTTCTGAGCAGATCTGTGAAAAATACCTGGGCCGAATCGAAAAAGTCGATCCGCATTTGAAAGCCGTAATGGAAATTAATCCGGATGCATTGGAAATTGCCCGCAAGATGGATGAAGAGCGTAAAAACGGAAAAGTTCGTGGTCCGTTGCATGGAATTCCGGTGATGATAAAAGACAACATCGACAGCGGCGATAAAATGCAAACCACGGCCGGTTCGCTGGCACTGGAAGGGCATATTGCTGAACAGGATGCATTTATCGTAAAGAAAATGCGGGATGCTGGCGCTGTTGTGCTCGGAAAAACCAACCTGAGCGAGTGGGCCAATTTTCGTTCTACCAACTCCTCCAGCGGATGGAGCGGCCGCGGGGGGCAGGTGCGCAATCCGTATATTCTGGATCGTAGTCCGTGTGGTTCGAGCTCGGGAACAGGTGCGGCTGTCGCAGCCAATTTATGCACCATCGGCATTGGCACCGAAACCAATGGATCGATTGTTTGTCCGTCGGGCGTAAACGGTGTGGTTGGGATTAAACCGACGCTTGGAATGTGGAGCCGCCGTGGAATTATTCCCATTGCCCACAGCCAGGACACTGCCGGGCCGATGGCGCGAACCGTGAAAGATGCCGCATTTCTGCTGGGGGCACTGGCTGAATTCGACAACGAAGATGCAGAAACACACCTTGAGCAGGGGAAAATTTATTCGGATTACACCCAATTTCTGGAAAACAACGGACTGGCTGGAATGCGTATCGGAATTGCTTCGCAAATGACAGGTTTCCATGCAAAAGTGGATGAGGTATTTAAAAAAGCGGTGGAAACTATACGCAACAACGGCGCGGAGATAATTGAGAACGTAGAATTTGAACACAACGGTAAATGGGGAAGTCCATCCTACCAGGTGCTGCTGTATGAATTTAAAGCCGACCTGAATAAATATTTGGAAGAACATCCGAATGCTCCGGTGAATACTATGCAGGAAATCATTGAATTCAACAGAAAAAATGCGGATAGTGAAATGCCGTGGTTCGGGCAGGAAATTTTTGAGCAGGCAGCTGAAAAAGGTGATTTAACGACCGAAGAATACCTGGAAGCGCTGAAGAATTCAAAACAATTTGCCGGAAAAGAAGGCATCGATGCAGTGATGGAAAAACACAATCTGGACGCTATAATTGCGCAAACCAACGGTCCGGCCTGGACCGTCGACTGGGTAAACGGCGACCATTTCAGCGGGGGCAGCTCTTCTCCGGCAGCCATTTCGGGGTATCCGAATATTACCGTTCCTATGGGGTTTGTACACGGCTTGCCGGTGGGAATTTCATTTTTCGGAAAAGCCTGGAGCGAACCAACGTTGCTGAAAATTGCCTACGCGTTTGAGCAGGCAACGAAACACCGGAAAGCGCCGGGGTTTTTGGGGAGTTTGATGGATCAATCAACTTAAATTTACCAACCGTAGTTTAAATTTTCATTATCAGACCATTTGTAAATCAAAATCTTTTTTAGTTAGCCTTATCTTATTATGCGACAATGATTCTAAAGTCCTTTTGATATGTGATGCTCTGTCTTGTTTTATAAAAGTTGGGATTAAATCCTCCAATTTTATTTTAAAGAGTCTGTTTATAACTATTAAATCCTCTTTTGAAAAAGGTCTTAATCCATTAATCAACTCCGACATATAGCTTTTTCGATGACCTAAAATCTTTGCTAAATCATTTTGAGTTAACCCTGCCTCTTTTAATTTTGCTTTAATTCGTTCTTTTCTCTTTTCGTAGAAGTCGTTTTCAGCTTGCACCAATGTTTCTGCTAAATCGCTATCTTTAATTTGATTATCTGTGATAGAATTTTCATCATCCCAATTTTTTTCTTCATAGTCTTTTATCAGATTGCGAAGATGTTTTCGGATTGGTTTATATGATTCATCCTCTTTTTCAAGCACTCGTAATTTTAGAAATAGCGAGGATGCTTTTTCAAAATCCAATTCACTCTCTAATGAATTTAATCTCTGTATGTTTTGTATTGAAAATCTATCCATTTTAAATCAATTTTTTATTCCCGCGGTTCTTTTGTTTGAGCTTAATCAGCTTATGTTTTCTTAGTAATTCCAAATCTTATATTTTACAACAACAAATATAAACAAAAGTTTCACAATACATGAAACTAAAATCTTATTTTTTGTCTTCGTGGGTAGCTTGATTTCTATGGTTGGTAACGGCTGGTGCAAGTGGAGTGCGGGATTATGAAACAGTTACCAGTCAAGTTTGCACGGAGCCAAGCCGGCTTTTTATTAAACATCATTTTAAAACCGTCATCTGTCAAAGACGGATTGGCGGTGGTTGAACAAAGCGGAAACGCTGGAACACCACGCCCGCCCGCATTACATTTGCACTTTGTTATGGTGTCGTGTTTTTTTTAAGTTTGTCTTTTAATTCCCGAATTGTAAGAATTTTGGTTTTTTCTATGTTGTTAATTTCCAGTAAATCCTTGTCTCCAGTGGCAAGATAGTCGGCTTTACTATCAACTGCCAGGTTCAATAAAAAATTGTCTTTGTAGTCACGGCATAATTCTATTTGGGAAGTTACTTTTATTAAAATCCCAAAATTGTCAAAGGTGTGAAGCAGGTGTTCAATGTCTTTGTCTGTAAAATATTTTTGAAGTTTTGGTCTTTTGGCAACTGTTAAAAATTCTTGAATCAATTCTTCGGAGAAAAAAAGTATTGCTTTTCCATTCTCAATATATCTATCTAAAAAGCTGTAATCCTTTGTGATAAGAAAGCTAATCCAAAGATTCGTGTCAAGAATAATTTTTTTACTTTTCATATCGGGTTTTTCTAACTGATTCAACTTCTTTAGTGATTTCGTCTAAAGAAGGAGTGTTTTTAGATTGGCTCCTCAGTTTGTCAAGTAATTCAGAAAAATCGGATTTGACCGTTTCTTTTTTTATTTTGATTAATTCCATGTCAGCAAGGTTTTTAAGCAACTGTTTTGCTTTAGGATTTAATATTTCAATTCTTAAAGATTCCATGGCAATTTATTTTTTATCAAATGTAAGAAATTCTGAAATGGCTCGACTATTTTTATGCCTATTTTGCGATTCTGGTTTTCCTTAACATGCGCCATAACGTAATAGTATTTTATCCATCGTTGATGCAAAATACAACAATGCGCTGAGAATTAAAGTCATATCAAACGTAGATTTATTCTAAATAAAAATGA